>NZ_JBFTZS010000017.1:0-27696 GCF_056406675.1 Caulobacter sp. P1_B12_2
GGGAGGTGTCCTTGACCAGGCTGATGAAGCTGTTGGAAAGCGGCGCGACGGCGGTGCGGGCGGCCTGGGGCAGGATCACCCGGCGCAAAGCCTGGCCGCGGCTCATGCCCAGCACGCTGGCGGCCTCCCACTGGCCCTTGTCGACGGCGGCGATGGCGCTGCGCAGGATCTCGCCGGCATAGGCCCCGATGTTGATCGAAAAGCCGATCCCGGCGGCCAGCAACGGCGGCAGCTGGATGCCCAACTGCGGCAGGCCGTAATAGATCAGGAACAGCTGCACCAGCAGCGGCGTGCCCCGGATCGCCGAGACATAGACGGCCGCCGGCCAGCGCAGCAGCGGGCTCCGCGACAATCGCATCAAGGCCAGGCCGAAACCGATCACCAGCCCCACGCCCATGCCGATCAGGCTGAGCAGCACGGTGTAGCCCGCGCCTTTGAGGAGGAGTGGTGCGGATTGGAGGACGAGGTCGAGGGGGTTCATCTAGGCGTGCCCCACCCAGACTGTCATCCCGGACGAAGCGAAGCGAAGATCCGGGACCGCCGGAAGCGCTGAGCTCAGGCGTCGGTCCCGGATCTGCGCGCTTCGCGCTTGTCCGGGATGACAACCCTGGGGGCGAAAGATCACTTCGTCACGTCCTGCCCGAACCACTTCACCGAGATCGCCGCCAGCTGGCCGTTGGCGCGCAGGGCGTCGATGGCCTGGTCGACGGTCACCTTCAGGGCCGGATCGCGCAGCATGGCCACGCCCATGCCCTGGCTGGCGAAGGGCGGGCCCGAGGCGATGAAGTCGGGCGAGGTCTTGACGAAGTCGGCGGCCACCAGGCGGTCGTTGAGCACCGCGTCGATGCGGCCGGCCTTCAGGTCCTGGTACTTGGTCGGGTCGTCGTCATAGGTGCGCACGACGGCGTTCGGGACGTTGGCCCGCAGCCAGCTTTCGTAATTGGTGCCCAGGCCCACGCCCACCTTCTTGCCCGCCAGGTCGGCCGGGGCGGCGATGCCGGTCTGGCCCTTGCGGACGATGATCTGGATGCCCGAGACCGTGTAGGGCCGCGAGAAGTCGTACTTGGCCGCCCGTTCGGGGGTGATGGTGATCTGGTTGATCACCACGTCGATGCGCTTGGATTCCAGCGCGCCCAGCAGGCCGGCGAAGGGCGAGGGGCTGAACTCGGCCTTGACCTTCATCTGGGCCGCCAGGGCCTTGGCGAAGTCGACCTCGAAGCCGGCCAACTGGCCGTCCTTGTCCTGGAAGTTGAACGGCGGATAGGTGCCTTCCAGCCCGATCCGCAGGGTCTTGGTCGCCTCGACCCGCTTGAGGCCGCTTTCGGGGACGTCGCCGGTCTTGCCGCCGCAGCCGGCCAGGGCGACCGCCGCGCCAAGACCCAGGGCGATCAGGAGTTCACGACGAGCGGGGAATCGCATGCGAGCCTCGGAAGACGAAATCATCGACGCATTTCTATACGCCCGGCGCGTCGCCGCCAGTGGCAAGCGTCGCGGCGGCCGCCGCTTGGGTCCACCTGACCGAGATTTAACCTGACGCCGAGGCCGCACTCTGGCCTCCTGCGACTTCGGGACGTTCATCGGGGGATTTCCATTGGCTCAGTTCGATCCGGTCGCCGCGACCGCCGCCTATCTGGCGCAACTGCCGCCCGAGGCGCACGCCAAGGCCACGGCCTACASCCAGGGCGGCCACTGGCTGCTGCTGTGGGGCTTCCTGGTTTCAGTGCTGGCGGCGTTCCTGATCGTGCGCAGCGGCGTGCTGGTGGGGCTGCGGCGACGCCTGGAGCGGCGCAAGTCCCGGCCGGTGCTGGTCAGCCTGGTGGTCGGCGTCGTCTATCTGCTGATCGACAGCCTGCTCGGCCTTCCGTGGTCGGCCTATGCCGGCTGGTGGCGGCAGAAGCAGTACGGCCTGACCAGCCAGGCCTTCACCGGCTGGCTGGGCGAAACGGCGATCAGCACGCTGATCTCCGCGGCGGCCTTCGGCCTGTTCCTGGTGGCGCTCTATGCCTTGATCCGCAAGGCGCCCCGCATCTGGTGGCTGTGGAGCGGCGGGCTGACGGCGGTGTTCATCACCCTCCTGATGGTGGTGTCGCCGATCTATATCGAGCCGATCTTCAACAACTACACGCCCGCGCCCGCCGGTCCCGTGCGCGACCAGGTCGTGGCCATGGCCAAGGCCAACGGCATCCCGGCCGACAAGATCTTCGTCTACAACGGCTCCAAGCAGTCCAACGCCTACACCGCCAATGTCTCGGGCCTGTTCGGCTCGGCGCGGGTGGCGATGAGCGACACCATGTTCAAGCAGGGCGCGGACCTGGCCGAGGTGCGCGGCGTGGTCGGCCACGAGATGGGCCACTACGCCCACCACCATGCGCTATGGATCGCGGGCGTGATGAGCCTGCTGGCGATCATCGCCTTCTTCCTGGTCGACCGCCTGTTCGCGCCGGTCTCGGCCCTGCTGGGCGCCGACACGGTCAAGGGCGTGGCCGACCCGGCCGGCCTGCCGGTGCTGAGCGTGATCCTGGCGGTGCTGTCGCTGCTGGGCACGCCCGTGACCAACAGCCTGATCCGCATCGCCGAAAGCGACGCCGACCGCTACAGCCTGGAGCATTTCAACGAGCCGGACGGCCTGTCCAAGGCCCTGGTCAAGACCATCGAATACCGCGCGGCGACGCCCAGCCGGCTCGAGGAGGTGCTGTTCTACGACCACCCGGCCGTGGGCAACCGCATCCGCCGGGCCATGGACTGGAAGGCGGCGCATCCGAAAGTGGAGGCGCCGGCGTTCGATACGGCCGCGGCCCGACGGGCATTCGCCGGCCAAGCCGTCGCTCTGCAGCGGACCTTGCCGGTGGGCACGGGCGACCTGGTCCTCAGGACCGACGGAACCTGGTTTCAGAGCCAGGACTTCGGCTCGAACCAGGGACGCTACGGCATCGAAGGCGACAAGCTGTGCCTGTTCGACGCCGGACCGCCCCGTTGTTACGTCATCGGCCGTTCGACGACGGGGTGGACGCTGGCGGGCGACGGGATGCCTGCGACGCCCGTCGTCTTCAGGGCGATCAAGTAGATCGGACCTACCGCTTGCGAACGAACACCGTCCCCGCCGAATAGCCCGCGCCGAAGCTGCAGATCAGGCCCGTCTCGCCGGCCGCGAAGTCGTCGTTGGCGGTGTGGAAGGCGATGATCGAGCCGGCCGAGCTGGTGTTGGCGTAGGTGTCCAGGATGATCACGTTCTCGCCGGGTTCGGGATCGCGACCCAACACCTTGCGACCGATCATCTCGTTCATGTTGATGTTGGCCTGGTGAAGCCACAGGCGCTTGAGGCCCGTCGGATCGACGCCGATGTCGCCGGCGTGCTCGACGATCATCTGGCTGACCATCGGCACCACCTCGCGGAACACCTTGCGGCCTTCCTGCACGAACAGCTTGTCGCGCGCGCCTTCGCCCTCGGGGGCGGTGCGGTTGAGGAAGCCGAAATTGTTGCGGATGTTGTTGGAGAACTCGGTCTTCAGCCGGGTGCCCAGGATCTCCCAGCCGCCGGTCGCCTGGCTTTCCTCTTCCAGGATCACGGCGGTGGCCACGTCGCCGAAGATGAAGTGGCTGTCGCGGTCGGTGAAGTTCAGGTGGCCCGAGCAGATCTCGGGATTGACCATCAGCACGGCCTTGGCGCTGCCGGTGGCGATGAAGTCGGCGGCGGTCTTGATGCCGAAGGTGGCCGAGGAGCAGGCGACGTTCATGTCGAAGGCGAAGCCCTCGATGCCCAGGGCCTGCTGCACCTCGATGGCCATGGCCGGATAGGCGCGCTGCATGTTCGAGGCCGCGCAGATCACAGCGCCGATCTCGGAGACGGGCTTGCCCCAGCGGGCGATGGCTTGCTTGGCGGCCTCGACGGCCATCTCGGCCAGGATCGAGATCTCGTCGTTGGACCGCTCGGGCAGGATCGGGCGCATGACCTCGGGGTCGATGATCCCGGCCTTGTCCATCACGTAGCGGGCCTTGATGCCCGAGGCCTTCTCGATGAATTCGGGCGAGGAGGGAGCCAGCGCCGTCACCTCGCCGGCGGCGATCGCCTCGGCGTTGGCGGCGTTGAAGCGCTCGACGTAAGCGTTGAAGGCTTCAACCAGCTCGGTGTTCGAAACGCTGAACGGCGGGGTGTAGAGCCCCGTGGCGACGATGACGGCTTTTGGCAAGGCGGCGGTCCCGGTGACGCTGGGCGCGGCCTCCCCCGAACAAGGTGGCGGGCGCGTCTCTGACTTTGTTGGCCGATCAATAGCACGCCTGACGCGGGCGTCACCTTTCCCCGCGCGGCATGAACGCCACACCCCGCCGCTTTCGATCCAGGCGTGGGAACGATCCGGCGCCGCCACAATCGCCACGGACGTGTCTTGGTCGACACGCAATGGCCCCAAACCGTCTCGCCACGGTCCAATCGCCGCCCAACGTCGAGGCTACTCAGGTCGGGTCGAGGCGCTCCCCCTGCCTCGCCAGTACCAGGAGTAAAACAATGAAAACGCTCATGTCGGCGGCCGCTCTGGCCGCCCTTTCGGTCGCCGCTATCCCCGCCCTGTCGCACGCTCAAGACGTCTACGGGACCCTCGGCTACGCCGGCTCTCGAGCCGAGGGCGCCGACACCGGCGCGGTGCAGGGCCGCCTGGGCGCCAAGCTGACCCCGCACTTCGGCGTCGAGGGCGAGCTGTCCGGCGGCGTCAAGGACGACAACATCGACACCAATGGCGTCCGCTCCAACATCGAGCAGACCCATCAGGCCGCGGTCTACGGCGTGGGCTTCCTGCCGGTGACCCCGAATATCGACCTGCTGGCCCGCGTCGGCTACGGCAACAGCCAGTTCAAGCAGACCGTGGCCGGGGTCGAGAACAAGTTCGACGCCGACAGCGTCAACTACGGCGTCGGCGCGCAGTACAAGGTCGACGACAAGAACGGCGTCCGCGTCGATTACACGCGTCAGCAATATCGCGACAACGACGCGGCCGACGCCAACGTGGTCTCGGTGGGCTACGCCCGGAAGTTCTAGCTTCCGACACCTCTGAAACGAAGGAAGCGCGCCTCCAGCCGGAGGTAGAACACCAGCAGCACCAGGCCGCCGATCAGGGGGATGAAGCCGATCAGCAGCCACCAGGCCGAGCGATTGGTGTCGTGCAGGCGACGGAAGGTGACAGCGATGCTGGGAATGAACATGCCCAGGAAGAACAGCGAGAACAGGCTGACCAGCGCCAGGCCCGCGCCGTTCAACTGTCCATAGCCGGCCGGCCCGAAATTGCCGGTCACGCCCAGCAGCACGAAATAGACGATCTCCACCAGGAAGATGAACAGGGCGAACAGCCAGAATTCCCGTCGCCGCGCGCGGCCTGTGAACTGGGCGTATTTCTTCAGGGGCTCGAACATCAGCGACATCTGAAACTCCTCAATCCGCCCGCTCGCTTGGCGGACGCCCGACCTTGGGCAGGAAAGGGCGGGACGTAAACATCCAAGATGTGACGACCCGCCCCGGGGCGGGATCGAAGCGCGCTCTTGACGCTGCACGCGCGGAGCGTGACGCTGGCGTCAAGATTTCCCGGGAGGAAACGTCGCTTTGGACAAGGCGCTGCTGATTCAACTGCTTGGCTCGGCCGTGGCCGTCAGCCTGCTGGTCGCCATCGCGGCGTGGGCGCGGATTCCGCGCGCGACCCCGCCGCTCGACGCCGAGGGCGCGGCGGCCCTGCTGGCCGTGGAGTTTCCGGACGATCGCGTCGACGCCCTGTGGATCGCCGACGACGGCGCGGGCCTGGTGGCGCGGTCGGGCGAGCGGGCCTTGGTCGCCTGGCGCAAGGGCGACGGCTACGTGGCCCGCGACATGCCGTGGACCGCCGCCCTGGCCGCCCGCGCCGACAAGGGCTTCCTCAAGCTGAAGACCGCCGACGGCGCGCCGCGCCTGGCCTTGAAGGACGGCGCCTGGCCGCCGCCCCAACTTGTTTCGTCCAAGTTCGTGTCCCGGGACGCCGCCGCATGAAGACCTTCGACCCCGTCCAGATGGCGATCCCGTTCTTCGTGCTGGCCGTGATCCTGGAGATCGTCCTGGCCCGGATGGGCAAGGCCAACGCCCGCTACGAGGCCAAGGACACCGCCATGTCCCTGTCCCTGGGCCTGGGCAGCAGCATCGCCGGCGCGATCCTCGGCGGGGCGATCTTCGCCGCGACCGTCTGGGTCTATCAGCACCGGATCTTCACGATCCCGATGACCGCCGTCTGGGCCTGGGTCGTCCTCTTCTTCGCCGAGGACCTGACCTATTACTGGTTCCACCGCCTGGCCCACGAGCGCCGGTTCTGGTGGGCCAGCCACGTGAACCACCACACCTCCACCCACTACAACCTGTCCACGGCCCTGCGGCAGACCTGGACCGGCGGGGTGGTCGGCACCTGGCTGCTGTGGCTGCCGCTGTCGTTCCTGGGCTTCCCGCCGGCCATGGTGGCGATCCAGAAGGGGATCAGCCTGATCTACCAGTTCTGGATCCACACCGAGGCGATCAAGCGCATGCCGCGCTGGTTCGAGGCGGTGTTCAACACCCCGTCGCACCACCGGGTGCACCACGCCCGCAACGCCCGCTATCTGGACGCCAACTACGCCGGCATCCTGATCGTCTGGGACCGGATGTTCGGCACCTTCATCCCCGAGGTCGACGAGGAGCCCTGCCGCTACGGCACGGTCAAGAACCTGGCCAGCTTCAACCTGTTCACCAACGTCTTTCACGAGTTCATCGGCATCGGGAAGGACGTGATCAGCCACCCCCGCCACGCCCTGGGCTACATCTTCGGCCCGCCCGGCTGGAGCCACGACGGCTCGAGGGACACCTCGCACACCCTGAAGGCCAAGTGGCGGGCGCGCACGGCGCGGGACGGAGACAAGGACGCGGAGATCCGAGCGGCGGAGTGAGCCTACCGCCGCTCGCGGCCCACCAGCCAGCAGGTCGCCGCCCAGGCCGAGCCGGCGGCCCAGCCGCCCAGGACGTCGTTGGTCCAGTGGACGCCGAGAAACACCCGGCTGAAGCCCACGGTGGCCGCCGTCGCCGCTCCCACGGCCAGGCCGAGGGCCCGCAACGCTGTCCCCTTGGCGCCCTGGGCGAACAGGATGCCCAGCRACAGGAAGGTGGCGGCCGACAGCAGGGCGTGGCCGCTGGGAAAGCTCTCGTTGACCGCCTCGGCGGCGCGGTACTCGGCCGGCGGCCGGCTGCGCTTGAACAGGTTCTTCAGCCCCTCGCTCAGCACCAGGGCGCCGGCGAACACGCCCGCGGTCAGCAGCGCCTCGCGGCGCTTGCCGGCGATGGCCAGGCCGCCCGCCGTCACGGCGGTCAGCCCGGCCAGGACGGTGATCCCGCCCAGGGCGCTGACCTCGGTCAGGCTCTCCTTGACCCATTTGGGTCCGACCGGCTGGGACGGATCGCCGCCGGTGCGCAGGGCCTTGAGGATCTTCCAGTCGGACGCCTGGCCGTCGGCCTCGTTCTGGTCGTCGGCGACGTCCTGGAAGACAGCCAGCGCCACGCCCAGGCCGAGCAGGGCGGCCAGGGCGAAGGTCTCGTTGCGGGGGTTCAGGGCGTGGCGGGCTTTGTGCATCCAGCGAGAATGTGCGCGGCCGACCGCCCGTTCCGTCGGCCGCGCCGTTCAGGCGTCAGTCGATCTTGACGAAGGGCGTCGCGCCGCCGGTCACCTTGGGCAGTTCGCCGTTCCATTTCTCGATGGCCAGCTGTTGCAGGATCTGCGGATTGGCGCGGATGGCCTCGCCCTTGATACGGATGGATTCGGCCTCGCCGCGCGCCTTGGCGATGGCGGCGTTGGCCAAGGCGATTTCCTTGGCTTCCAGCGCCTTGGCGGCCAGGGCTTCCTGCTCCAGCTGGGTCTTGTTCTGCATCTGCTGGATGATGGCGTCCGGATAGCGGATCGAGCCGATCCAATCCATTTGCGAGACCGTGACGCCGTGCTTGGCCCACTTGCCCGACACCCGGGCGAAGGCGCGCTGCATCACGGCCTGGCGGCCGCCGCTGTACAGCGTCTCGACCCCCACCTTCTCGGCCTCGGCCGCCACGGCCGAGCGCACGTCGTTGCGGATCGGGCCGTCCAGCAGCTGGTCGAACGACAGGCGGTAGGTCTGGTAGAGGTTGGGCGCCGAGGCGGGGTTCACCTGCAGGGTCACCGAGACGTCGGCCGTCATCGGCAGGCCGGTGTTGTCGGAGAAGGTGATCTCCTCGTTCTCGTTGCCGCGCTCGTCCTTCTCGCGCGTGTAGCTGTAGGTGCGCTGGATGACCGGATACTGGACGATGCGCTCGCCGATCCCGCGGAAGTACCAACGGGCGGGCAGGGGCYCGGGCGAGACGCCGGCGCCGGAACCCAGGGTCTTGATCTTCACGCCGGCGTTGCCGGGCTCGACCGTCGTGCTGTGCGAGGCGAGGCTGCACGACCCCAGCAGCAGGACGAACAGGCTGACGCCGCCGATGGCGAAGTTGCGCCCGGTCGCCTTCATCCTGGCGCGGGCCTTGGCCTTCGTCTGGAAGTCTTCGGTCATTCCCCGGTGTCCCCGTTGGTCGATTGTCGGATCTTGTTGATGTCTTTGAGCATGATCGTCGCCAGCTTGCCCAAGCCGACGACGCCCAGGGCGAAGGCGATGGGCGCGGCGATCAGGCCGATATCTGTGGCCGAACCCCAGAGCGGGCCGACGACGACGCGGATCAGGACGACGGCCAACGCCACCCAGCCGACAAGATAGGCCGCAGCCTTCGCGTAGATCATCTCGCCCTCCGCCGAGCCCCTGGCGGCGACGTGCGTCACCTCGGCCAGCGCCATGGTGGCAAGTCTGGCCAAGCTACGCACGTGAAACCTTCTCCACATCCACAGGATGGACCATCGCGGGGCCGACCGGCTCCAGGAGCTTGTTCCCATCGCTCCCGGTGTGTTTCCYCAAMGAATTCAAMGCCGAAAATCCACTTATCCTCCACTTCTCAGGCCGCCGCATAATCAGGGCGTCTCGAGGCGATGGGGAGGGCGCTAAGGCCTGCGACCTTCGCGGCCTCGGGATGCGGTCGAGCGGGAAGCGCTCGTCGGCGGCGGTTCCGAAAGGGGCCGCACCTCATCCATCCGGTGCCGGCCGGGCGTGGAACACAGATACGGCGTTGGATGGGGGCCGGTGAGACGACAGGCCTGCGGTGACGCAGGCGTTCCGGGACGGGCAACGCGAGCCCGGCCCGCCCGTCGGGGGCTGAGACTGGCGAGGTCCGAACAGGGCCGATCGCCGGGCGCTCCTGGATAACGGCTGCGCGGAGCGTCGGTCTGAGTCGAAACGGTATCTCTTCAAACAGCTTCCGGGCCCAGCCCGGCGCTCCGCATCTCTCCCCGAACTTCAGCGGACCGCCGCGTGAGGCGGCGAAGCTGCGTCCAGAGATCAGGGGCAGGCCCATGAGCCTGTCCAAGTCAGCCCCAGAGGAGACCTGAATGCCTCGATCCAGAACTCGCGCCCGGCTCCGGGCCGCCAGACTGGCCGACGATCCGTCAATCCACGACCCCGAAAAGACGGCGGGGCGGATGGGCCATTTTCACCGCAAGGTTTGGCATAGGTTCGCCAAGCTTGAAGACTATCACATGTGGTGCAACGGGCAGGCGGTCCACCCCGATCGCCGTACGCGACGACGGACGATTCTGGCGCGCATCAACAAGTGGTTCTTTGCCGCCCTCGCCGAGGAAACCCGGGCGCGCGGCGGCGTTTGAGGCGCCGCGCGGCCTCACGCGCACAGATCGCCCCACTTCTGATCCACGACGTCGCTGCCGTCGATCTCCTCGAGGGTCAGGTCGCCCTGCGACCAGACGAAGCGCTCGGCGCCGTCGAAGCTGTCCTGTTCCTCGACGATGTCGACCTCGCCGCAGACCGAGGGGATTTCGCCGTCCCAGTGGACGAAGAGCTTGCCGAAGTTGACGGCCTGGGCCTCGGGCAGCCGGCCGGTGACGGCGATGCGGGCGCCCTCGAGGGCCTCGGCGTCGTCGGTCCGGCGATCCACGGCCTCGGTACGGGTGTCGCGCAGGACGAAGGCGGCCAACCCCGCGCCGAGGCCGGCGAGGACCAGGGCCGCGACGGCGCCGACGATCAGGTGGGTGCGGGAGAGGTTCGCCATGTTGGAGGGGAGCCTAGCGGCTTCGCTCCTGGAAACCCACCCACACCAAGGCTGTCATCCCGGACGAACGCGCAGCGCGAAGATCCGGGACCGACGCCTGAGCGCAGGCGCTTCCGGCGGTCCCGGATCGGCGGCCCTGCGGGCCTTGTCCGGGATGACAACGATATTGAGTGGAAGGCGAGCCCTAATCCCGCAGCAGCGGCAAGCTCAACCCCATCGCCGGTCGCGCCGTCAGGATCTCGCGGCGGAAGCGGAACAGTTCGGCCGGGCGGCCGCCGGTGTCGGCGTCCTGGCGGCCCAGGCCCTCGACCAGGTCCTCGCGCTCGACCACGCGGCGGAAGTTCTGCTTGTGCAGCGGCACCCCGGCGATGGCCTCGACCGTGCGCTGCAGGGCCGAGAGGGTGAACTCGGCCGGCATCAGCTCGAACACCACGGGGCGGTACTTGATCTTGCCCCGGATGCGCGACAGGCCGGTGGCCAGGATGCGGCGGTGATCCGAGATCATCGGCTCGCCCAGGGCGGCCGACAGGGCGGCGGGTTCGGCCGGGTCGTGGCCCTCGGCCCGGGCCCGGTCGCGGGCGGCTTCCGGGGCCAGGCCGGCCTCGTAGAGCAGTTCGTAGCGCTCCAGAACCCGTTCCTCGTTCCACGGCGCGCCGTCCAGGGCGAAGGCCAGGCGGGCGCGAGACCATTGGCCGGCGTCCTCGCCCGCCCAGCGGCGCAGGGCGGGGGCGATGGCCTCGTCCAGCAGGGCCGGACGGCCGTGCCGCCAGTCCTCCCAGGGAAAAAAGGCCGACCAGGGCGCCCAGGCGGTGTCGGGAACCTGGGTCTCGACGGCGGTGGGGGTCAGGCCCAGATAGCCGACCGAAACGACGCGGGCCGCGCCAGCCCCCATCTCGGCGCGCGGCGCGTCGCGGCCCTCGTCGCCGAAGGTGTAGAGCTGTTCGACATAGCCCAGCTGGAAGCGGGTCTGCTGGGTGACGAAGGCCCGCAGGCCCAGCTCGAACGTGCGGTGGCCGGCCGGGTCGAACGACCCGAACGGCAGGCCGGGCAGGGGGCTGGCGACGTCGGTGACCGCGTCGTGCGGGCGGACGGTCAGGACCACCGCTTCGCCGTCGCGGATGGCGACCACGACCGCCGACAGGCCGATGACGACCGAGGGGACCGCCCCCCTTTGGTCCTTGGGGCCGGTCATTCGGTCTCGAACGCCTCGCCGGGCGCGGACTCGAAGCCCGCCGCCTTGGACAGCACATGGAAGCGCTGAACATAGCGGGCCTGGGCCTCGAACGGCGGCAGGGGCAGGATCCTCAGGTCGTAGCCGGGCGGCGGGGCGCCGAAAATCGCCAGGGACTCGGCGTGCTCGAACCCGGCCAGCTGGGTGGCCTCGAAGAAGGCGCAGGCCCGGTCGGCCTGCTTGATCAGTTTCTTGACCGCCGGCGGCGTCTTCACCGGCAGGCCGAAGCGGATGTGGATCGCGTCCTCCAGCCGGGCCTCGAAGTCCTTGTAGCTGACGCCCAAGGCCGCCTTGAACGGGCTGATCATGTCGCCGATCACATATTCGCTGGCGTCGTGCAGCAGGGCGGCCAGCCGCCATTTCGGCTCGAGGTCGGGCTTGATGTGGGTGGCGATCTCCTCGACCACCACGCTGTGCTGGGCCACCGAGAAGCCGTGTTCGCCGACGGTCTGGCCGTTCCAGCGCGCCACCCGGGCCAGGCCGTGGGCGATGTCCTCGATCTCGATGTCCATGGGCGAGGGATCCAGCAGGTCGAGCCTGCGTCCCGACAGCATCCGCTGCCACGCCCGGGGCGGAGTTTTATGCAGCCCTTTGGCCACGAGATCGTTCCTTACGGTGAAGGTGCAGGCCTTACCCCGTCTGGACTGGCCCATCGTTTGACAAAGATCAATGAGGGGACAGTCGTTGCCTGTGGAAATGCCTTCGCCGTTTTGAACGGCTTGACCGGGAGATCGATCATGAGCTGGGCGAGAATCATGGCGCCGCTGGCCGGCGGATCCGGCGACAGGGAGATCCTGGCCTCGGCCAGAGCGCTGGCCGAGGGCTTCGACGCCGAACTGGCCTGTGTTCACGCGCCGGCCGACATGGCCGACCTGATGCCGTGGATGGGCGAAGGCTTCATGGGCGGCGTGCAGGTCACGGCCCTGGAAAGCCTGAAGGAAGCCGCCGTCGAAGGCCATCATACGGTCGACAAGATGGTGGCCGAGCTGGGCTATGCCCGCTGCCGGACGATCAGCCTGGAATCGCCGGTCTGGGCCGGTCTGGCCATGGAGGGGCGGCTGTCGGACGTGATCGTCTTCGACTCAGCCGCCGCGCGCGGCAAGGGCCCGCTGGYCGAGTCGTTCCAGCAGATGATCGCCGACGAACAACGGCCCGTGGTGGTGGCGCGGCCGGGCCTGAAGGTCGGCGGAACGGTCATGGTCGCCTGGGACGGCGGCAAGGAGGCCAGCCGGGCCATGCGCACGTCGCTGCCGCTGCTGCAGAAGGCCGCCAAGGTGGTGGTGGCCGGCGCGCCGGGCGCCTCGTCGCGCAATTTCGACCTGGAGCGCCTGATCGCGTTCCTGACCGCGCGGGGGGTCAAGGCGACGCCCAAGGTGCTGGAAGGGACCGGCGGCGACGCTTCTGCGCTGCTGCTGGGCGCGGCCAAGGACGCCGGCGCCGACGTCCTGGTGGCCGGCGCCTTCGGTCACCCGCGCCTGCAGGAGTTCATCTTCGGCGGCACGACCCGAAGCCTGCTGAACAGCGACGGTCCCTCGCTGTTTCTGTCGCACTAGCTGTTGTTTTGGTGGAAGAAGGAGGACGTTCAATGTCCCTGTCACGCATCGTCATGCGCCTGGCCCGCAATCCCGGCACCGAGTTCGCGGGGGGCGACGACCACCGGGGCTACGCCCTGACCGCGCCGCTCACCGAGGACGGCTTGCTGGACTCGGCCGCCTACGCCAAGGCCAAGGACGTCTGCGTGGTGCGCCGCTTCGCCCCCGACGAGGATGCGGCCGACGGCCGCTTGAACCGTCGCGGCGAGCGCTGGTTTTTCGACTATGACGAGGATGTCGAGCTGGACGACGAGCCCGTGCATCGCCTGGGCCAGCACCGCTTCGCCCTGGGCGAATACGTCACCGTCACCGACGAGGACGGCCGTCCGCTGACCTACAAGGTGATGGAGGTGACGCCGGTCTAGCGGGGATCACCCCCCGACGTTGCGCCGGACCAGCGTCTTCATGTCCTCGAAAATGTCGTGATCGCTGCCGTCGCGGCCCTTGGCCTTGACCACCGCCACGGCCAGCGGGCCGCCCTTGGGGCCGCGGGCCTCATAGCCGACGACGCGATAGCCGCTGGTCGACTTGTCGCTGGCCAGGATCAGGGTGGCGCGCACGCCGTCGCCGCCCTTGCGCTGGCGAATCTGGGCCCCGTCGTCGGTGGCGTGGATTTCGGTGTCGCCCTCTTCAGGGCTGCTGGACTTGACGCTGACGTTCGAATTGCCGCCGCTGGTGCGCTCGGTGACGTGCTTGACCGTGTCGCCGTCGCGGACGGTGACGTTCTTGGCCACCCGGACCTCGGCGCCTTCGTCGTTGGCGTTGATGGACAGGCCGCCGATCTTGATGTCGGCGCCCTTGTCGTGGGCGTCGATCTTGATCCCCGGCAGGCTGATCTTGGCGCTCTCGCCGCGCGGCTTGCCGCCGGGGGGCGTCGGCGGGGACGGCGGCGACTTCATGCCGGGCATCAAGGTCTTCAGGTCGGCCTCGATCGGCGCGAGGGCGGCCTCGGCGTCGCCGCCGTTCAGCGCGACCAGGCTGAGGGTCACCTCGGCGTTCTGGCCGGCGTAGAGGCAGCTTTGGCCGTCGGCGGCGGCGCTGACCCGGGTCAGCTCGCCCTGCCGGTCGGGGCAGTCCAGCTTGCTGATCACCCGCAGCGGAGCGCGCTTGCCCGAGACCTTGTGGTCGTCGTGCGAGACTTCGACCTTGGGCGAGCAGGCGGCCAGGGCGATCAGCGCGGCCAAACTCGCGGCGGCGGCCGGCAGCGGCATATGGCGCATCAAAGGAATCTCCCGTTCGGCGCGAACGTGGTCTGGCGGCGTGTGGAAATCCAATGAAATCGCGGTAACGGCCGCTACTGACCCGGCCGGGCTCCCGAGCCCTCGCGACGGGCCAGGAAGGCCAGGCGCTCGAACAGGTGCACGTCCTGCTCGTTCTTCAGCAGAGCGCCGTGCAGCGGCGGGATCAGCTTGGTGGGATCCTTCTCGCGCAGGAAGGCCTCGTCGATGTCCTCGACCAGCAACAGTTTCAGCCAGTCCAGCAGCTCCGACGTCGAGGGCTTCTTCTTCAGGCCCGGCACCTTGCGCATGTCGTAGAAAATCCGCAGGGCCTCGGCGACCAGCTTCTGCTTGATGCCGGGGAAGTGCACATCGACGATCGCCTGCATCGTCGCCTCCTCCGGGAAGCGGATGTAGTGGAAGAAACAGCGACGCAGGAAGGCGTCCGGCAGCTCCTTCTCGTTGTTGGACGTGATGATGATGATCGGACGGACCTTGGCGGCGATCGTCTCGTTGGTCTCGTAGACGTAGAACTCGTTGCGATCGAGCTCCTGCAGCAGGTCGTTGGGAAACTCGATGTCGGCCTTGTCGATCTCGTCGATCAGCAGCACGGGGCGGACTGGGGCCTCGAAGGCCTCCCACAGCTTGCCCTTCTTGATGTAGTTGCGGACGTCCTTGACCCGCTCGTCGCCCAGTTGGCTGTCACGCAGGCGGGTCACCGCGTCGTACTCGTAGAGGCCCTGCTGGGCCTTGGTGGTCGACTTGATGTGCCAGGTCAGCAGGGGCGCGCCCATCGCCTTGGCCACTTCGTAGGCCAGGACCGTCTTGCCGGTGCCGGGCTCGCCCTTGATCAGCAGCGGCCGTTCCAGCGCCACGGCGGCGTTGACGGCGACCTTCAGGTCATCGGTTGCGACGTAGTCGGCGGTGCCTTCGAAGCGCGAGCTCATTCGGTTTCCTGACGGCGACTCCAGCGAGCCGCCTCGAACAGTTGTTCAAATCAGGGCTAACCTACAGACCAACGGTCAACCGGATCAAGACGGCTTGTGGTCAGGCTTCATCGTGAGGGTTCAGCAGCTCGGGCGGCGGCTTGCGATGGCGGCGTGCGACCGACGGCGGATCGCTGGCCGGAAAGCTGTCTTCCAGCCCTTCCTCCAGCTGGCTCTCGAGATCCTCATTCTGATCGTCGGCGTCGGGCTTGGCGTCGGACATGTCGGATCTCCTGTCGCCCGATCAATCTACGCGCCGGGTGATCAGCTTCAATACCGCGTGGCTCTTGGACGTCTCAGCTTTCCTTGGCGTAGCCGAGCACCTCGATGTCGTCGTCCGCCAACACGGTGGATTCGAAATCCGCGGCGCTGTCGTCTTCGTCCGAGACGGAGTCCTCCGGATCCACGTCGTCGCCGGCGATGGCGCTGAGCGGCTCGCGTTCGATGTCGAGGCCTTCGTCGTCGCGGCCGCCTTCGAGTTCGTCGTCGATCTCGTCGAGATCCTCGTCGTCGAGCAGGTGGTCGGTGTCGTCTTCGTCCTCGTCCGCGTCGCCTTCGGCCTGGGTGACGTCCAGGACGTCGTCCAACTCGTCGAAGTTGGCGATGTCCTCGCCGTCCTCGGTCAGGTTGGTCTCGTCCAGGGCTTCCGCGCTGTCCTGGGCGTCATAGTCGGTGTCGGTGGGCATGGCGGGCTCCCTGAAGCCGAGAAGCGAGAGGCGTCCCCTCGCGGTCCCGGATTCAACCCGTCGTTCGTGACGATTGTTCCGTCGATTTCAGCGGAAGCCTAAGCGAAGGGAAGGGCGTAGCCCTTGTCCAGCAACCGCTGGGCCATGCCCTCGCGTTGGGCCGGCCAGTCTTGCGCCAGCAAGCCCAGCCCGACCACGTCGGCCGGCGCGCCGTCCTTGATCACGTGGTGGCGGAACAGCGCCTCGCGCTGGAAGCCGTAGCGCTCGTGCAGCTTCCAGACGCTCTCGTTGGACAGCAGCACCTCGCACCAAAGCTTTTCGAAGCCCAGGGTCCCGAACACGTATTCGATCATCCAGAACTCGATATAGGAGCCCACGCCCAGGCCGCGCACCGAGGGGCTGGCCAGGTAGTAGGCCCAGGCGCAGCGGCGGTTACGAGTGTCGATGTCGGCGAGATTGGCCAGGCCCACCGGCTCGCCGTCGACCTCGATCACCCAGTAGCGTCGGCGGGCGTCGCCGGACATGCCATCGAACCAGCGATCGTGCTCGGCCTGACCGATCTTGTGGTCGGAATACATGAAGGCCGCGACTTCGGGACTGTTGCGCCAGTCCAGCAGCCGTTGACGGTCGGCCGGCGTCACGTCGCGCAGGACGACTGTGTGCGAGGCTTGCGGGGTCATAGGCGGCGATCTCCCCCCAGGGCGGTCAGGTCCGGCCGGCTTCGCACGAAGGCGCGTACGTCGTCGGACGTGAAGGCCGGCTTGGCGGCATAAAGCGCGTCATAGACGGCGCGGACGAAGTCCAGATCGTCGGGCCGATCGACCGTCCAGCGCACCTCGCCCTCGTCGGCGGCCTGCTCGAGCCCCTCGATCTGGAAGCGATTGGGGTGGCGGTAGAGGAACGGCGTGACGTGCTCGTGATCGTAGGGATCGGCGGTCTCGTCGGCGGCGATCTTCAGGGCCACGGATTCGAAGACCTCGACGTCCAGGCCCTTGGCGAAGCTGCGCCGGGCCGGGGTGTTGGACGTATAGTCGGCGCCCGAGTGCTGATGAAGCTTGAGGGTCTGGTCGATCAGGTCCGGATCGGCCAGGGGGCAATCGGCCGTGAGGCGCACGACGGTGCGGGCCGGTCCGAAGGCTTCGATCGCGCCGATATAGCGGGACAGAACGTTGTCTAGCGATCCGCGGAACACCGGCACGCCGGCGGCGATCAGACAGACGGCGAGCGGATCATCGCTGGCCTGGTCCGAGGTGGCGACCACGATCCGTTTCAGTCGGGTGGAGCGCTTGAGCCGCTCGATCTGCCTGAGAATCATCGGCGCCCCGGCCAGGTCGGCCAGCACCTTGCCGGGAAGCCGCGTCGACGACATGCGGGCTTGGAGTATGGCGAGCGGCATAGCTTACTCAGGGTTAAGGCGGAACTTGAAGCCCGAACAGCCACGTTCGTCTACCGACGAAATGCGGTTCCCTCGTGGCGAACCCCTGGGCGTCAACCGGTCGGGAAGCGTTCGCGCAGCGCCGCGCCGACTTGCTGCATGGTGGGCTTCCAGTCGTCGTAGTCGGGCGTGATGAAGCAGCGCGCCTGCGGATACCACGGATAGAAATCGGTCTGGCCCAGACGAGGCCAGGCCGCCGCGCCGCCCAGCATCCAGATCGGCGCGCCGCACGCGCCGGCCAGGTTGATCGTGGCGTTCGAGAAGCCCACCACCAGGTCCATGGCGCAGCACAGGGCCGCGACGTCGTCGAGATCCTGCTTCAGGTCGATGCMCGGCGGCTGCCAGACCTCGACCCCGAACTCCTTCTGGGCCAGGGCGATCTCTTCGCTGCAGTCGCCGTACTGGATGTTGACGAAGGTGACGCCCGGAGTCTCGAACACCGGCCGCCACAGCAGGAAGGGCGAAAACTGCCGGGCGCGTTCGCCGTCCAGCTTGAGGCTCTTCCACAGCACGCCGACCTTGGGTCCCTTGGGCGCGTCTTCCAGCATTCGCCGCCAATGCTCGACCCGGTCGGGGTCGGCGACCAGGAAGCCGGGGCGTTTCGGGAAAGAGGCGATGGACGGCCGGAAGAGCTCCAGAAGCGCGCCCATGGGCGCCCAGACGTCGATGCCGCTCCAGTCTTCGATGAAGGGCGCGCCGCGATAGACCCGGCCTTCGAAGGCAATCGTCCGGTGGGCGGTGATGTTCACCTGGGGAAACGAACGCTCGAAGAGGGGGATCAGCCGACGTTCGACCGCCAGCGACAGCTTGCCGTCGGGGCCCAGGGCCTCGATGACGTCCGGCAGCAGGTTGGAGAACATCACCTCGTCGCCCAGGCCCTGTTCGGCGCAGATCATCAGGTGCTTGCCCGCCAGGGCCTGACCGGGTTCCCAACGCGGAGCGCTGATGCTGAACCGGGGAGCCTCCAGTAGATCCTGGGAGAACCGGGCTTCGTAGGCCTTCCAGCCTTCCTCGATCCGGCCCAGCGCCAGCAGGGCGGTGGCGCGGCCGAATTTCATGGTCGCCAGCTCTTCAGGCACCGTGGTGTAGGAGATCGCCAGATCGCCGTCGGCCAGGGCGCCCTCGACGTCGCCCAGGTCGAGCTTGGCGTAGGCGCGGTTGTGGTAGCCCTTGCCGTAGGTCGGCTCCAGTCGGATCGTTTCGTCGAGGAAGGTGATGGCCGCCCGTGCGTCGCCCATGCTGCACATCACCGTGCCCAGGGTGTTCCAGAGCAGCGGCACTTCGGGATTTTGATGGATCGCGGGCCGCAGGATCGAGATGGCGTCTTCATTGCGGTTCAGGTCGCGAAGGGCGCTGGCCAGGTTGTTGGTGGCCTCCAGATCGTCGGGGCGGAGTTCGAGGTAGTGGATGAAGAACTTCGCGGCGATCTCGGGCATGTCCATGCGGAGCGCGAGGCGTCCGAGATCGCCGGCCGCGGCCGCGTGGACGGGCAGCAGTTTCAGCGCAGCCTCGTAACAGTGCATCGAGTTGGCGAAGTCGCCGATCTTCTCGCGAGCGATGGCCAGGGCGTGCCAGGCCAGGCCCATCTGATCGTCGAGCTCCAGGGCCTTGAGCGCCAACTTCTCGCCTTCAACGAAATCGGCTTCCTGGAAAGCTCGGATCGCGCGATTAAGAAGCGTCGCGGCCTCCTCGTTGCGGAGTTCGCGAGCGTCGCGGGTCAGGCTGGCCAGGGCCGTCGCCGAGGCCGCGTCGCCGGCGATCGAGTCCTTGAACCCCACCTGGACGGCCTGAACGACGGACTCTTGAGCCGCGATCATGGCGCTGGTCGAGATCTGGGACGCGATGTTGCGGGACATCAATTGAGGCCTTGGCGATTGGAGAGAGTCATCCTCTGAGGCAGTATGCTCTGGGGCAGTATGCTTAATTGAGTCCTAAGCTGCGGCTCACGGTCGCAGGCCTGGCAAGGAGACGTTAACCGCCTCCGCCTAGCTTCTGCTCCGAACCGTCATTCAGGCGGCCGGGGCGACACAGCAATGCAAGAGGGAGCGGCCTAGTGCCATTGAAGCTGTCGCTGAAACCCGGCGAGAAATTCGTGCTTAACGGCGCGGTGGTCCAGAACGGCGACCGCCGCGGCGTGTTGGTGCTTCAGAACAAGGCCTCGGTGCTGCGTGAGAAGGACATCATGCAGCCCGACGAGGCCACGACGCCGGCGCGGCGGATCTATTTCCCGGTCATGATGATGTACCTGGACGAGATCAACGCCGAGCGTCAGTACGAGGAATTCGCCACCCGCCTGACCGAATTCATGGGCGTGGTGCGCAATCCCGACGTGCTGAGCGACTGCATCGCCATCTCCAAGCACGTGATGGCGCGCGAACACTACAAGGCGCTCATGCTGAGCCGTAAGCTCATCGAATACGAAGATCAGAGGTTGGGGCATGTCTCTTAGGGCCTATCAGCAGACGGCGACGCGCACCGAAAATCCGCGCGAGATGGAATACCGTCTGTTCGGTCAGGTGACGCGGGCTCTCATGACGGCGTCAGAAGCCCCGGCCGACGACATCGCCACGCGCATCGACGCGCTCGACTGGAACCGGCGCGTTTGGTCGGCCCTGGCGACCGACTGTTCGCTGCCGGAGAACACCCTGCCGGTGCAACTGCGCGCCAGCATCATCTCGCTCAGCCTGTGGGTCGGCCGCCACTCCAGCGCGGTGATGCGCAAAGAAGAGAATTTCGAGCCGCTGATCGAGATCAACCGCATGATCATGCAAGGCCTGGCGGGACGCGCCGACGGGGTCTGACCCCGGTGGAGGAGGGCGCCTAGGCCCCTCCGGCAAACCTTTCCGGAAAAACCTGCCGCCCGGCGAATTTTGCATTCGCCGGGCGGTTTCGTATATGGTCCGTCGCCAGAAAATATCGAGCAAAATCAGTAAATTAGAAATTTCGCCGTGATGGCGCCAAGTGGCCCGCCGCTTGCGAGGGGTTCCGTGGGCAAAACGCCCGACCGGCAAAACGCCGGGGCAATCCTCCCAAAATGGCGAGAACCACCATGCTGAACTCGATCAACACCAATGCCGGCGCCATGATCGCGCTGCAAAACCTGAACGCCACCAACTCGGAGCTTCAAAACACCCAACAACGCATCAACACCGGCAAAAGGATCTCCAGCGCCAAGGACAACGGTGCGATCTGGTCGATGGCCAAGATGCAAAGCGCGACGTCGCAATCGCTGAACGCCGTGAAGGACTCGCTCCAGCGCGGACAATCGACGATCGATGTGGGCCTTGCCGCTGGCGACACCATCACCGACCTGCTCGGCAAGATGAAGGAAAAGGCCCTGGCCGCTTCCGACACCTCGCTGAACACCGCTTCGTTCAACGCCTTGAAGTCGGATTTCAATAGCCTTCGCGACCAGATCACCAAGGCTGTCACCAACGCCAAGTTCAACGGCGTCAGCCTCGTCGACGGCACCACCACCAAGCTGCAGTTCCTCAGCAACTCGGACGGTGTCGCTTACACGGTGGCCGCCAAGACTCTGTCGCTCCTGGGTATCGGCCTGTCGGCCGCTGCGTCGTTCACGACCGCCGCGACCGCCAAGACGATGATCGACTCGGTTACCAAGTCGATGACCACGGCGACGAACAAGCTGGCGAACCTGGGCACGAGCTCGACCGGCCTGGACATGCACCTGACCTTCACGGGTAAGCTGCAGGACAGCCTGGACTCGGGCGTGGGCAACCTGGTCGATGCGGACCTGGCCAAGGAAAGCGCTAAGCTGCAATCGCTGCAGACGAAGCAACAACTGGGCGTTCAAGCCCTGTCGATCGCGAACCAGACGCCTCAGTCGATCCTTTCGCTGTTCAAGTGATCGGCGACTAGGCTTCAAGAAGCGATCAAAGCCGGACGGTCTACGGACCGTCCGGCATTTCTTTTTTTAGGGACCGTGGTTCGTCGAATTGTCCGAGCTCGCCTGAATTTGCCCGGCAGATTTTACCTATGCCGCGCCGCTCTCGGCAGTTATTGCCGGGCAAATATATGGTAAATCAAAGTATAACTTAGATATTTCAAGGTGTTGGCAATTTCTGCCTAGTGGGCAGTTTTGGCCCGATCTTTGCTGCCTAGTAGCTCGAGCAAAAAGCTCCCGGCAGTCAAAATGACGTCGGCACCCTTGAATAGGAAATGTTGCGATGCCGCTGAATAGCATCAACACGAACGCTGGCGCGATGATTGCGCTGCAAAACCTGAACGCCACGAATAGCGAGCTGGGTGTTACGCAACAGCGTATCAACACCGGCAAGAAGGTCGGCAACGCCAAGGACAACGGCGCGATCTGGGCTATGGCGAAAAACCAATCGACCACCGCCAATTCGCTGAACGCCGTGAAGGACTCCCTTCAACGCGGCCAGTCGACCATCGACGTGGCCCTGGCCGCCGGCGACACCGTCACCGACCTGCTGGGCAAGATGAAGGAAAAGGCCCTGGCCGCTTCCGACACCTCGTTGAACACCGCTTCGTTCAAC
Organism: Caulobacter sp. P1_B12_2; assembly: GCF_056406675.1. Classification (NCBI taxonomy): domain Bacteria; kingdom Pseudomonadati; phylum Pseudomonadota; class Alphaproteobacteria; order Caulobacterales; family Caulobacteraceae; genus Caulobacter; species Caulobacter sp. P1_B12_2. The sequence goes on from NZ_JBFTZS010000017.1 coordinate 21,812, forward strand.
GCCCTGAAGTCGGACTTCAACAGCCTGCGCGACCAGATCACCAAGGCCGTCACCAACGCCAAGTTCAACGGCGTCTCGATCGCCGATGGTTCGACCACCAAGCTGGCCTTCCTGGCCAACTCGGACGGTTCGCAGTTCACGGTCGCCGCCAAGACGATCTCGCTGCTCGGCATCGGCCTGTCGGCCGCGGCCTCGTTCACGACGGCCACCGGCGCCAAGACGATGATCGACACCGTCAGCAAGGCCCTGGGCACCGCCACGAACAAGCTGGCTTCGCTGGGCACCAGCTCGACGGGCCTCGACACTCACCTGACCTTCGTCGGCAAGCTGCAAGACAGCCTGGACGCCGGCGTGGGCAACCTGGTCGACGCCGACCTGGCCAAGGAAAGCGCCAAGCTGCAGTCGCTGCAAACCAAGCAGCAACTGGGCATCCAGGCGCTCTCCATCGCCAACCAGTCGTCTTCGTCGATCCTGAGCCTGTTCCGATAGGAACGAAGAAGGAGGCGGGTCTTCGGACCCGCCTCCGCCTTTCGCTCGCGCCAGCCGGCGCGAGGGGAGGGATCACTAGAGGCGCCGCCGTAACCCGGCCGCGATAGGAGTTATGGAAAACAAAGTCGCGTTGACGCCCATCGTTTCCGAGCCGTCCACGCCCCCCGCGAACACCGCTTCGACCGTCCCGGGCTATCCCGCGGGCGGCGTTTTCACGTCCGCGCCCAAGGAAGCCGCGCCTGTCGAGCAGGCCGTGGTCGCCGATGGTCCCCAGCCTGGAGACCTGCGCCTGGTGATCGAGCAGGACAGCAAGACCGGCACCTACGTCTACAAGACGGTGGACCGCCGGACCGGCGACATCCTGCAGCAGTTTCCGCGTGAGGACGTCCTGCGGTTCAAGCAGGCGGAGCACTACGACCCGGGTGAGGTCTTCGACGGCCTGACCTAGGGCGAGCGGCTCGGGTTGAGCCGCTTCTAGAGCCGTGCTCGCCGCGACCCGACGTCGCAGGCGGAACATGGTTTACGCGCGTTAACCATATTCTTACTCCCTCAGCCCCAATTTCACGGCCGACCTGCTCGGCCGCCGAATCGCGTTCCGAGCCCCACTGGCAAGAATCGCCGTTCGGAGACCGTGATGACGCTGAGCGTGAACACCAATCAGCCCGCGCTGATCGCCCTGCAAAATCTGAACAAGACCAACGACGAGATGGGGGGAGTCCAGTCCCGCATCAACACCGGTCTGGCGATCTCCAGCGCCAAGGACAACGCGGCCGTCTGGTCGATCGCCCAGGATCAGCGCGCCGACCGTTCGGCCCTGAACGCGGTGAAGATGAGCCTGGACCGCGCGACCTCGATCACCGACGTGGCCCTGGCCGCGGGTGAATCGGTCTCGGACCTGCTGACCCAGATGCGTGAAAAGGTGGTCGCGGCCAAGGACACCTCGCTGTCGACCTCGTCGCGCACCGCGCTGAACGCCGACTTCCAGGGGCTGTTGAAGAACCTGACCCAGGTGATCAACAGCGCCACTTTCGACGGCGCCAACATCCTCAACGGCAGCGAACCGACCAACATCACCTTCCTGGCCGACGCCGACGCCGCGACGGTCATCACGCTGAACCTGCAGAATCTGTCGCTGGGCGGTACGATCAACAGCCTGACGCTGACCGACGTCCTCACCACCCAAACCCTGGCCGCCGGCGTGCTGACGCGCCTGGACGCCACGCTGACGCGCGTGAACCAGGCGGTCGGTTCGATCGGCTCGCAAGCCAAGCAGATCGACGCCCACAACACCTTCGTCTCCAAGCTGAACGACGTGCTCGAGACGGGCGTGGGCAACCTTGTCGACGCCGACATGGCCAAGGAAAGCGCGCGTCTCCAGGCCCTGCAGGTCAAGCAGCAGCTCGGCGCGCAGGCGCTTTCGATCGCCAATCAGGCGCCGCAGATCATCCTGTCGCTGTTCAACGGCGGCAGCTAGGCCTGACGCGATCGGCAGGGTAGACTTTCCCGCACGAGCGTTGGGAGAATCGAGCCGGCATGATCGAGCTTCGCGATTTGACGGACGGCGACGAGGCGGTCCTGTTCCAATGGCGGGGCGAGCCGGAAGTCGACCGCTGGATGTCCGACGCGGCCTTTCCGAGCCGCGAGGCCCATGCCGCCTGGTTCCAGGCCCTTCGTTCCGATCCGGACATGCGCGGCTGGATGATCGTCCGGTCGGGCGAGCCTTCCGGTCTGCTGACCCTGACGGGTCTGCTCAGCCATCATCGCCGGGCCGGCTGGAACTGGTTCCTCGGTTCGGCCGAGGCGCGGGGCAGGGGCGTGGGACGCGCCGCCCAGGTGCTGGGCCTCGACCGCGCCTTCGGCGAACTGGGCCTGCACAAGGTGTTCGCCGAGGTCATGGCCGACAACGACGCGGCGCTGAAGGCTCAGGCCGCTTCCGGATTCCGGCGCGAGGGCTATCTGCGCGGTCATGTCCTGAAGGACGGCCAGCCGCGCGACGTCGTTCTGCTGGGCATCCTGGCCGAGGAATGGCGCGAGCTGCGGGGCGAAGTCCGGCGCTCATTGACCGACGCCCACCTGATCGCCGCTTGATTCATACGTCTTAACGAAACGTCAGCGTTCATCGCCGACAATCGAATCAAGGGGCGTATTGCGTCCCGTTGGGACCCGCTGTGATCACTTTCGATTCCAGTCTGTTGCTCGGTTACTATCAGGCCAAGACCGCGGGTCAGGCCGCGAACTCGGCTGGGTCGAACGGCAGGCCCTCTTCCTCCAATTCCTCGTCCTCGCCCAGCAAGGCGGTGCCCAGCTCGCCGTGGACCAGCGGCGCGGCCGAGCCCAGTGATCTGGTCAAGGCGGCCCTGAACGGCCGCAAGTTCGTCGACGAGGGCGCGGCCGTCGCCGCCGCCCCGACGATCACCGGCGACTACAAGAAGCTGTTCGCCGCCTATCAGGCGCTCAACACCCTGTCGGCGCTGGCCAACCGCTCGGCTGAGAAGAACGTCACCGACAGCGAGATCAAGCGTCTGCAGGCCGCGTTCAGCAAGGGGTTGAACGAGGTCAACAGCTACGTCMAGAACCTCAGCACCGACGGCATGCGCCTGACCACYGGCGCGGTCATGACCAGCGACAAGTCCAGCGTCGGCGTGCCCAAGAACAACTACGGCTACGTCACCAACACCCTCTACAGCGGCCAGTTCGACGACGAGGTGCCCACCTTCCAGGGCAATGTCAGCTTCACGATGTCGGTCAAGAAGTTCGGCGTCTCCACCGACGTGACGATGGACCTGTCGGAGATGGGGACGACGCCGCGGACGATGTCCAACGTCGTGACCTTCTTCAACACCAAGCTGGCCGCCGCCGACTTCGACACCCAGTTCGCGGTCGAGCGCACCGCCGGCCAGGAGCGCACCACCACGGTCAACGGTCAGACCGTCAAGCTGCCGGCCACCGGCGACGATTTCGCCCTGCGCATCCGCGGCGATTCGACCGAGACCCTGACCTTCTCGGCCCCAGCGGCCAAGCCGGCGGTCTACATCACGACCGCCGCCGGCAATCCCGATCCGGACAAGAACACCACAACCGATGACGCGGTGATCGAGAACACCCTGACCAAGTACGGCCCCGGCACGGCCGGCACGCCGGGCACCAAGGTGTTCTCCGACACGCTGGAAGGCACGATCAGCACCGTCCACAAGACGATGACCGGGCCGGACGGCTCGCTCTACGTCCTGGCCGATGTCGATGGTACGACCAACACCCAGACGATCAAGGGCGACCAGGACGTCGCCCTGCTGAAGTACGACTCCTCCGGCAAGCTGCTCTACGCCCGCACCCTGGGCGCGGCCAACACGGCCAGCGGCTACAACATGGCCATCTCGGACGACGGCAAGGTGGCCATCGCCGGTTCGGTGGCCGGCGGGCTTTCCGGCTCGACCAACGGTCCGATCAATTCCGACTCCGCCGGCACGCTCACCGACAGCTTCGTCACGCTCTACGACGCGAAGGGCGACGAGACCTGGACGGTGCGGCGCGGCGGCATGCTGGAGGACGAGGCCACCGCCGTGGCCTTCGGCCAGGACGGCGTCGTCTATGTGGGCGGCCGCACCAAGTCGGACATCCCCGGCTCGGCGACCGGCGCGACGGAGGGCGGCTACGACAGCTACCTGACCGGTTTCGCCACCGACATCGCCGGTACGCCCAAGGCGCTGTTCACCACCCACTTCGGCAGCGAGAACAACGACACCGTCGCCGGTATCGTCGTCAACGGCACGCAGGTGGTGGTCGCCAGCAAGGAAGGCAGCGAGGCGATGCTTCGCAGCTTCGACGTCACGACCAGCATCGTGACCGAGGACCGCACCTTCCTGAACGACAAGGAAGTCTGGGTCACCGCCCCGGTCACCTACACCAAGGCCGCCACGTTCACCGAGGGCGCGACGCGCGACCTGGGCACGCTGAAGGGCGGCAACATCGCCGGCCTGACGATCGACAACGGCCAGCTCTATATCGGCGGCTCGACCACCAACGGCGCTCTGGACGTCGACAACCAGACCAAGGCCGCCTCCGGCGGTTCCGACGGCTTTGTGGCCCGGCTGTCGCTGAACCTGACCGACAAGAGCCAGGACACCCTGGCCTATTATGGCGGCACGGGCGACGACACGGTCACCGGCATGGCGGTCTCGAACGGCACCGCCTGGCTCGTCGGCTCGGCGGGCAAGGATCTGTCGGGGCTGCCGACGGTCGGCGACAAGGACGGCTACGTCGCCCAGATCGACGTCGCCACCGGCGCGGCGACCTGGGAGCAGCGGCTGACCGGCAAGGACGGCTACGCCACGCCCACCTCGATCGCCGTGGACGCCTCCGGCTCCAGCGCGCTGGACCTGTTCGGCATTCCGCGCGGCAAGATGGACTTCACCCAGTCCGATAAGATCGTTTCGGCGACCTCGGCGCGGGCAGGGGACACCTTCCAGGTCCGCACCCGGGCCCGCGGCGCCCTGACGACGATCAAGATCGCCGCCGACGATACGCTCGACACCCTGGCCGACAAGATCCGCAAGGCCACGGGCTTCGCCGCCAAGGTCGAGTTCGCCAGCAGCGGCAACAATCGCATGCTGCGGATCAGCCCATCCCAGACCACCTCGACCGTCGAGATCCTGCCCGGCAAGGGCGGCACCGACGTGTTGGAGGCCCTGGGTCTGAAGCCGGGCATCGTGCGCAACACCAAGACCGACCACGGCCAGGTGGTCTCGGCCGACGGCAAGGGGCCGATCTACGGCTTCTCGCTGGWCACCGGCCTGGACCTTACCGACAAGACCGGCCGCGACGCCGCCATGGCGGCCATGACCAAGGCCCTTTCGGCCGTGCGGACCGCCTATCGCGAGATGGCCGACACCGCCAACGGCGTGAAGCGGGCCGACGCGACCGCCTCCTCGAACAACAACGTCAACGGGCCGGTCCCGGCCTATCTGACCAGCCAGATCGCCAACTACCAGGCCGCGTTGAATCGCCTGACCGGCGGCGGCTAGGGGCGATCCCGCGCGGCCCCCCTGGGGCCGCCTTGGGCCTTCTGCGCGCCTGGACTTGAAAGCGTCATCAGCGCGTCGTAGCCAGGGATCATGGAACTTCTCAAAGATCGACGCGTGTTGCTGGGCGGCGGCGCCGTCCTGGCCCTGATCGCGGGCCTGGGCATCGCCTTGACCGTCATGCACGGCAATAAGTCGCCGACCGATGACCCGCCGGCCTCGCGTTCGGGCCTGGTCGTCGAGACCGGGCGGGCCGACGACAACAAGCTCGACGCCAACCGACCGCTGCGGTGCTTCGTCGGCGGTCAGTTCGTCGGCGAGACCACGTTGGCCGAGTGCGCCAAGAAGAACGGCGTCGCGACCGGCGCCCTCGACGTC
>NZ_JBFTZS010000018.1:0-21942 GCF_056406675.1 Caulobacter sp. P1_B12_2
CACATCAGGAAGGCCGAGACGTCCTTGGCCTGCTGGTCCAGCGTCGACGGGGTGCCGTCGTCGAAGGTCACCTGGCCGGCCTTGAGCGGCGGGGCCATGGCGATGAAACCGCCCGGCGGCACGTGCTTGTGGTCGCCCGACCAGTACGAGGTCAGGTCGCCCGTCATGTACTGATTGTAGTGCGAGGTCGGATCGACCTTCAGGCCGGCCGGCGGAGCCGCATAGCCGGTGACGATCGAATAGATGTGGTTCGGACCCTCTTCGCGGGCCTTGGCCAGCAGCGACATGTCCGGCGGCAGGGCGCCGCCGTTGCCGGCGCGGGCCGCGGCCTCGTTCGGGAACGGCGAGGGGAAGCGGTCGGCCGGGGTGGCCGGACGCTTGATCGTATCGCCGGTCTCGTTGTCGATGTCGGCGACCTCGTAGTCCTTGGCGATCGCCTTGACCCACGGGTTGTCGTTCGCGTTCGGGTACTTCTCGCTATAGAACGGCGCGCCCTTGTCGCCGAGGTTGCGGAAGCTGACCAGGCTCATCGAGTGACAGGCCGAGCAGACCTCCCGATAGACCTTGTAGCCGCGCTGCAGCTGGGCCTGGTCGAACTTGCCGAACGGGCCGTCGAACGACCAGTGGACTTCCTTGGCCGGCAGGGCGCCGTGAGCGGCCAGGGCCGGACCGGCGACGGCCGTCAGGAGACCCGCGACCGCTGCGATGACGGAGAGTTTGCGCAGCATCGGGATCAGCCCTTCATTTCAGGCGCGGCGGTCGCTTCGGCCGGAACGGTGGCCGGGTGCGACAGGGCGGGAGAGGCGATGGAGTCCGGCACCGGCAGGGTCTTTTCGGTCAGGCCCAGCAGCGGCAGGATCACCAGGAAGAAAGCGAAGTAGTAGAGCGCGGCCACGCGGCTGAGCCACACGAAGCTGTTGAGGTCCGAGGACATCAGCTGGAACGTGGTCAGGTTCGGAATGACCTGGTCGTCCGGCAGCTTGGCGCCGCAGACGCCCAGCACGCAGCACGCCACCACGAAGATGAAGAAGTGGATCTTCGCGGTCGGGCGGTAGCGCATCGAGCGCACCTTCGACGTGTCCAGCCACGGCAGGGCGAACAGGCAGGCGATGGCGCCGAACATGGCCAGCACGCCCATCAGCTTGTCCGGAACGGCGCGCAGGATCGCGTAGAACGGCAGGAAGTACCATTCCGGAACGATGTGCGACGGCGTCACCAGCGGGTTGGCCGGGATGTAGTTGTCGGCGTGGCCCAGGGCGTTGGGCATGAAGAACACGAACCAGGCGAAGAGGATCAGGAAGACGCTCATCGCGAACCCGTCCTTCACCGTGGCGTACGGGGTGAAGGGCAAGGTGTCGGCCTTCGACTTCGGCTCGACGCCGGTCGGGTTGTTCTGGCCCACCACGTGCAGCGCCCAGATGTGCAGGATCACCACGCCGGCGATCATGAAGGGCAGCAGGTAGTGCAGCGAGAAGAAGCGGTTCAGGGTGGGGTTGTCGACCGCGAAGCCACCCCACAGCCAGGTGGTGATGCTCTCGCCGACCAGCGGCAGGGCCCCGAACAGATTGGTGATCACGACCGCGCCGTGGAAGCTCATCTGGCCCCAGGGCAGCACGTAGCCCATGAAGGCCGTGGCCATCATCAGCAGATAGATCACGCAGCCCAGCAGCCACAGCACTTCGCGCGGCGCCTTGTAGGAGCCGTAGTAGAGGCCGCGGAGCATGTGGACATAGACGGCGATGAAGAACATCGACGCGCCGTTGGCGTGCATGTAGCGGATCAGCCAGCCGTAGTTCACGTCGCGCATGATGTGCTCGACGCTGGCGAAGGCGTGGTCGGCGCTCGGCGTGTAGTGCATCACCAGGATGATGCCGGTGATCAACTGCGAGGCCAGGCACAGCGACAGGATGCCGCCGAAGGTCCACCAGTAGTTCAGGTTACGCGGCGTGGGGTAGTCGACGAAGCTGTCGTAGCCCAGGCGCACGATCGGCAGACGGGCGTCGAGCCAGCGCTCGAAACCGGTCTTGGGTTCGTAGGTCGAATGTCCGCTCATCTCGCTTAACCGATCTTGACCTTGGTGTCGGACAGGAAGGCGTACTCCGGAACGATCAGGTTCTTCGGAGCCGGACCCTTACGGATACGACCCGAGGTGTCGTAGACCGAGCCGTGGCACGGGCAGAACCAGCCGCCGTACTCGCCGCCGCCGAAGGTCGGGACGCAGCCGAGGTGGGTGCAGTTGCCGCCGACGATCAGCCACTGGGACTTGCCCGGCTTCACCCGCGCCGAATCCTTTTCCGGATCCTTCATCGAAGCGCTGTCGTCCGCGACCGCCTTGGCGATCTCGGTCTTGGTGCGGTTACGCACGAAGAGCGGCTTGCCGCGCCACTTGACGACGACCTGCTGGCCTTCGGCCACCTTGGTGATGTCAAACTCGATCGAGGCCAGGGCCCGCGTATCGGCGGAGGGGTTCATCTGGTCGATGAACGGCACCGCCAGAGCGGCCGCGCCGCCGGCGGCGACCGCGATCGATGCGATGTAGATGAAATCCCGGCGGCTGGGGTCTTCCCCATGCGCCGGATCAATTTTTTCGCCCACGGYGGTGTCGGCCACCCAAGTCACCCTTCGATGCCGCCGCGCCGCCAAAGACGGCCCGGCCTGGAAAACGCCTGTCGGCGCATACTGTCTGGACCCGCGAACGGGTCTTCGCCACAAGAGGCAAAAGCGGATCGTCCTATCGGACGCGCGGACGAAGTCCGCAAGCCCTTTCGATTCGCAGCAAATGCCCCTGCTGGCTCTATGGTGGTTCGCTTAGAATGCGGCTCGCGCTTTTTCAACCCGGCATTCCTCAGAACGTGGGCGCCGCCATCCGGCTGGGCGCCTGCCTGGGGGTGGGGCTGGACGTCATCGAGCCTTGCAGTTTCCCGTTGGACGACAAGAGCTTGAAGCGCGCGGCCCTGGATTATGGTCCGCTGACGCACATGATCCGCCACCCCTCGTGGGAGGCGTTTCTGGCCGCGCCAGAACGTCGCGAGGGCCGATTGCTGCTGTTCACCACCAAGGCGACCGCTCCCTTCCACAAGTTCGAGTTTCAGGCAGGCGACACCCTGTTGTTCGGCAACGAGAGTCGCGGGGCGCCACCGGAGGTTCACGAGGCGGCGTTCTCGCGCCTGACGATTCCCCTGCGGCCCGAGGCGCGATCGATGAACCTGGCGACGACGGCGGCCATGGCCCTGGGCGAAGCGCTGCGGCAGACGGACGGGTTTCCGGGCGACTGAGGTCCTTACGCGCTCCTGCGTATTTGCGCCGCGCGCGGTGAACGCTTAATCGCCTTGGCCATGACCGACGTCCAAGACCTCGACCGGAAGAAAGCCACCGCTCGCGCCTGGTTCGAAAGCCTGCGCGACCAGATCTGCGCGGAATTCGAGCGCCTGGAGGACGAAGCGCCCCCCGCGCTCTACGCCGGCGAGCCCGGCCGCTTCGAACGCAAGCCCTGGGACCGCGAGGCCGGCGGCGGCGGGGTGATGTCGATGATGCACGGCCGACTGTTCGAGAAGGTCGGCGTCCACGTCTCGACGGTGTTCGGGACCTTCACGCCCGAAATGGCGAAAAACATGCCCGGCGCCGACGAGGACCCGCGGTTCTTCGCCACCGGGATCAGCCTGATCGCCCACATGCGCAGCCCGCGCGTGCCGGCCGTGCACATGAACACCCGCTTCATCGCCACCACGAAAAGCTGGTTCGGCGGCGGCGGCGACCTGACYCCCCTGCTCGGCTACCAGCGCCAACAGGACTTCCCGGACGCCGTCGACTTCCACGCCGCTTACCAGCGCGCCTGCGACGCCCACGACCCGACCTGGCACGCCAAGTACAAGGCCTGGTGCGACGAGTACTTCTTCCTGCCCCACCGCAACGAGCCGCGCGGCGTCGGCGGGATCTTCTACGACCACCACGACAGCGGCGACTGGACCCGCGATTTTGCCTTCACCCAGGATGTCGGCAAGGCGTTCCTGGAGATCTACCCCGAGCTGGTCCGCCGCCGGATGGGCGAGGCCTGGACGCCCGAGGAGCGCCACCAGCAACTGGTGCAGCGCGGCCGCTACGTCGAGTTCAACCTGCTCTACGACCGCGGCACGATGTTCGGCCTGAAGACCGGCGGCAACGTCGAGTCGATCCTCAGCTCGATGCCGCCCGAGGTGAAGTGGCCGTAGTTTAACAACCGCTCATCCCGGCGAATGCCGGGATGAGCGGATTTTAGATCACGCCTTCGGGCACTTCGCGCCCGTATCGATCCACGCCTTCACCAGCTCCCCGAATTGCGCCTGCGTCCCCGGCGCGGGCTTCCGGCCGTCGCCCGGGTTCCAGGCCCAGCCGACCAGGTGATCCTCGGCCATGTGGTGATGCAGCTCGGCCAGGCTCTTGCCGCCGTTTCGCGCCGGATCCTTGATCTGGGCGCAGATCGCGCCGAGCGACTTGCCCTGCCAAGCCATCTCGGCCGGCGCCAGGGCCCATTTCGGATCGCCGGGGATCGACTTGATGTCCTGGCCCCAGGTCTGGACGTTGGCCGGACCGTGGCACGAGCTGCAAGGCATGCCGACCGGACCGTGGCCGGCCTGCCCGCCCACCATCGGCGGATTGTGAGGATGGCGGTCGTCGCCCTGGGTAGGCGCGCGCTGGACCGGGTGGCAGTTCATGCAGCGCGGGCTGTTGATCACCTTGCCGGCCTCGGTGAACAGGGCCAGCGAGCGGGCGGCCGGGTCCTTGATCGACACGAAGTCGGCGGCGCTTTTCAGCGTCTCGGCGGGCGCGGCGGGCGGTGCGGCGGGGGCGGCCGCTCCAACGCCAGACAACAGCGCCCCGCCGACCATCAACGATCCGGCGACGAGCACGATGGTGACGGCTCTCATGATCCTGGACTCCCGCATTTCAGCCGCAACGGCCGGGCAGCGGTCCAGGTTGCCAGATTTCAGGCGCTCTGTGCGAGAAAGGCCAGGATCCAGTCGCCGACCCGCAGCCGGTCGTTGGCGTTTTCCAGGCTGGCGATGGCGGCGTCGGCCTGGGCGTCGGTGAAGCGGCTGCCGCGCCGGGCCTCGATCAGGGCCCGCGCATAGGCCGGGTCGAACTCCGGATGGAACTGCATCGAGATCGCGGGCCGGTCGTCATAGACGAGGATGCCGGCGGGCGTGAAGGCGCTGCCGGCCACCGCGCGAGCATTGGGCGGGATGGCGATCACCTGGTCCTGATGCGAGGCCGGCACGGCGACGCGGGCCAGGTCCCGCTCCAGGTCCATCCACGGCTGCGCCTCGGCCACGTCGTACCTGTGCAGGCCCACGCCCCAGCCCTTGTCGGACTTGACCACCTTGCCGCCGAACGCCTCGGCCATGACCTGGTGGCCGAAACACACCCCGACCAGCGGCTGGTCCCGGGCCTCGACCAGAAAGGCCTTCAGCGGCGCGATCCAAGGCAGGTCGTCATAGACCCCGGCCGCCGAGCCGGTGACGACATAGGCGTCGCACTCGCCCGGATCGACGGGCAGGACGCCGGCCTGGACGTCGTAGGCGACGTAGTCGTGCCCGGGGCCGAGCAACTCCTGGAACATGCCGCCGTAGCGGCCGAACTCGGGCTGCAGGGCTTGCGGCGGTTCGCCGGTCTCGAGCAGGCCGATCTTCATGGGTGAGGTCTCCGGTTCGGACCCTCGATATAGGCGAGCGCTGTGCGTCCTTCGAGGCTTCGTACGCTGCGCACCTCAGGATGAGGAACTCAGCACAGGTGGTCCTCATCCTGAGGCGCCCGCGAAGCGGGCCTCGAAGGACGCACGGCCTAGAACACCATCCCCTGCGCCACGGCCTTCAGCCGCTCGATGGCCGAGAACTTGTCCTCGATGAAGTCCTGGTCGATCCACCAGATCTCGACCTCGCGCATCACCTCGCCGACCATCGGGCCCTTGGGCACGCCGGACTTGAGGATCTCCTCGCCGGTCAGGGGGAAGGCCGGCGGGGTCCAGCTCTCGCCCAGGGCCAGCAGGCCGCGCCATTGCGGGGTGGTCGCGGTGCGGTCCGCGGCGGCCCAGGCCAGCTTGACCCTGTCGCTGAAGGTCTTCAGGCCCAGGGCGTAGACCGCCCGGCGGGTCTCGCGAGGGCTCATCCAGCTGACGATGCGCGGCGACTTGCCGACCGCCTCGACCAGACGCTCCTTCAGGGCGTTGGACAGCCGCAGCCGCTCGGCCATCTGCTCGGCGATCTTGGGATCGTCCGGGATCAAGGCGGCTAGGCGCAGTTCGGGATCGTTCTCGAACAACTGCTCGGTCTCGATGGCCATCAGCCCCTCGAACCGGGCCAGCGACTTCACGAACGGCAGGATCGAGGACAGCACGCCCGTCGCCGCCATCAGCCGAAAAGCGGCGCGCGGGTCGTCGGCCGCCAGCAGCTTCAAGAGCTCCTTCTGGGTGCGCTCGGCGGCGCGGCCCTCGACCATGCCCTTCAGGGCCTTGCAGGCCGCCAGGGCCTTCTGGTCGGCGTCGCCCTTGCCGTACCAGGCGTGGAAGCGGAAGAACCGCAGGATGCGCAGATAGTCCTCGCGGATGCGGGTCATCGGATCGCCGACGAACACCACCCGCCCGTCGCGCGCGTCGTTCACGCCTTCGCCGGTCGGGTCGTAGAGCCGCCCCTGGATGTCGACATAAAGGGCGTTGAACCGGAAATCGCGACGCTCGGCGTCCTGGTCCCAGTCCTGGGTGAACGACACCACCGCCCGGCGGCCGTCGGTCGAGACGTCGCGGCGCAGGGTCGTGATCTCGTAGGGGCGGCCGTTCGAGATGGCCGTGACAGTGCCGTGGTCGACGCCGGTGGGGATGGCGCGCAGGCCCGCCTCGCCCAGCGCCTCGATCACCTGGTCGGGGGTCAGGGTGGTGGCGATGTCGATGTCGTCGATGGGCTTGCCCATCAGGGTGTTGCGCACGCAGCCGCCCACGAACCGCGCGCAGCCGGGGAAGCCCCGCGCCTCGAGCGCCGCGATCACGGCCTGGGTTTCCGGCAGCGCCATCCAGGGCGCCACGCCTATCGTCTCGGTGCTCACGCTATCCCCCACGGCACGCCACGCGCCCCGGCGAGCGGGGCGAGGCATTTCAGACGATTATCGCGGGGGAACAAGCCCGTTGATCAGCTTAACCATAGATTCTTCCGTGGTTTACGCTGGGTAGCCCCACAGCGACTACGGGGCGTCCGGCGTTTCGTCCGGCGCATGCAGGCGCTCGTACAGCCCCCGCAGCATGCCCGCGGTGGCGCCCCAGATGAACCGCTCGTTCCACGGCATGGCGTAGAAGAACCGGCGCTCGCCGTCCGGCAGGTCGCGATGCTGGCGCTGGTGGTTGCCCGGATCCATCAGGAACGCGAACGGCGTCTCGAAGACGTCGGCCACCTCGTCGGGACTGGCCTCGACCGTGGCGGCGGGATCGATGAAGCCCACCACCGGCGTGACGTGGAAGCCGGTCACCGTGCGGTAGCCGTGCAGCAGGCCGGCCAGGGTGACGAACTTGGGGTCGAGGTTCACCTCTTCCTGGGCCTCGCGCAGGGCGGTCTCCCAGGGCGTCTCGCCGGGATCGCAGCGGCCGCCGGGAAAGGCGATCTGGCCGGTGTGGCTGCGCAGGGTGTCGGAGCGGCGGGTCAGCAGCACGGTCATGCCCGCCTCGCGCTCGACCAGGCCGACCAGCACGGCGGCGGGCCTCAGGGCGTGGGGATTGTCGGGGCGCAGGGTGGGATTGAGATCGAAGTCCGAGCGCGCCGCATCCAGGCTGGGATCGTAGTCGCTGATCGGATCCAGCTTGCTGGCGATCCAGGCCCGGCGCTCGTCTTTAGACAGGGTTGGACGGGTCAAGGTCATCCGCGATGCGCCCCGGCCGGAGCGATCGGGAACCAGGCGCCGTTCGAGGCCACGCCCAGGCGCGGGCCCTCGGCGGTGTCGCGCTCGGCCGCCAGTTCGGCCAGCTCGTAGAACACCGGCCGGGCGATCAGGGCCTCCAGGCCGCGCCGGACGTGCAGATAGGGCCGGGGCTCGCCGGTCGCCGGATCGGTCTCGACGCGGATGGCGTTGTCAGGCCCGGCCTCGACCACGTCGCCGACATTGGTCTCGAAACGAAGCGTATCGCCCACTTGGTCCACGCGAGTGGCGATAAAAGGCGCGTCCTCGACCTGGATCTTCAGCTTCTCGACCGGCGTGACCAGGTGATAGCCGTCGGGATCCAGCCGCAGCACGGTCGAGAACAACCGCACCAGCGCCTCGCGGCCGATCGGCGTGCCCTCGTGGAACCAGACGCCGTCCTTGCGGATGCGGATGTCGATGTCGCCGCAATGTTCGGGATGCCACAGATGCACCGGCGGCAAGCCCCGTTCGCCCGCGCTCTTGGCTGCGGCGGTGACGCCAGCGAGGCCAGAAGGGGTGGGATCGACGGTCATGGCGTTCAGGTAGGGCAAGCCGCGCCCGCGCTCAAGCGTGGGCGCGCCATGACCCTACGTCAGGCGATGCGGATCGGACCGACCAGACCTTGATCCCCGCCCTCGACCAGGGCCTTGACCAGCACCCGGCGCTGGTCGGCCGGACCTGGCATGGTCGCCTGGGCGGCGGGTTCGGCCGAGAAGCCGATGCGGCCGAAATAGGGGGCGTCGCCGACCAGCATGACCGCGCGCCAACCGGCCTTGGCCGCCGCCGCGCACGCGGCCTCGACCAGGGCCTGGCCCAGGCCGTGCTTGCGCTCGTCGGCGTCGACCGCCAGCGGCCCCAGGAACGCGACCGAAGCCTCGCCCACGGTCACCGGCCAAAGGCGAACGCTGCCGATCACCCGGCCCTCATGCAGGGCGACGAACGAACAGTCGTCCAGCTTGCGGTTGCCCTCCCGCAGGCGCTCGGACGACTTGGCGAACCGGCCGGGGCCGAAGGCGCGATCGACCAGCACCTCGACGGCGCGGCCGTGCTCGGGCCGCTCGATCAGGACGGAGGGGGCCAAAGGGGGCGTAGAGGGTGGAGACGGGAAGACAGCAGAAGACGACATGGGCGCTAAACGATCCGGAACACGAAAGGGGACATAGCCCCGGATCGTGACGCGGCCGAGACGGCCGCCCCCGGGGCGTTCAGACGCGGACTCCGGTCCGCGCGGCGCAGGTTCGTCGCAGGCGTCGCATGACGCGTCCTCTCGTTCAGAGGGGCGCGAAATAGGGCCTAGGGCGCTTGTCGTCAATGAAATCAACTGTCGCATCAAACAAACTCGATTGCGGTGACGCTCGGTCAAGGACATGGTCCGCGCCGATGACCGACCTCCCCCCCGATCCCGACTCCGTCCCCTCCGCGCTCGAGGTTACGGACACCTCCACGCGCGCCCTGCTCAGGCAGAACGACTTCGTGTTCTTCTGGGTCGCGCGGTTCCTGGCCACCCTGGCGGTGCAGATCCAGGGCGTGACGATCGGCTGGCAGGTCTACACCCTGGCCCGCGAGACCGGACACAACGAGGGCCAGGGCGCCTTCCTGCTGGGCATGGTCGGCCTGGCCCAGTTCATCCCGCTGTTCTTCCTGACCCTGACCGCCGGCGAGACCGCCGACCGGCACGACCGCAAGCTGATCATGACCGCCGCGATCGGCGTCGACATCGTCTGCGCCGTCGCCCTGGGGCTGCTGGCCTGGTCGGGACACACCGTCCTGTGGCCGATCTTCGCCGTCGCCGTGCTGTTCGGGGCGGGCCGCGCCTTCCTGTCGCCGGCCTCCAGCGCCATGGGCCCCATGCTGGTGCCGCGCCCGCTGCTGCCGCGCGCCATCGCCTGGAACTCGCTGTCCTGGCAGAGCGGCTCGATCATCGGCCCCGCCCTGGGCGGCCTGCTGTGCGCCATCTCGCCGGCCGTCGCCTTCTCGGCCTCGGCGGGTCTCTTCCTGGTCGGCGGCCTGWGCCTGCTGGGCATCCGCCAATCGACCAAGCCCGTGGTCCAGCCCGGCTCGCGCTGGACCCTGATCAAGGAGGGCCTTGCTTATACCTGGCGCAACAAGATCGTCTTCGGCTCGATCTCGCTGGACCTGTTCGCGGTGCTGCTGGGCGGGGCGACCGCCCTGCTGCCGGTGTTCGCGCGCGACGTGCTGCACGTCGGCGCCGAGGGCTTCGGGATCCTGCGCGCCGCTCCGGCCGTGGGCGCGACCCTGGTGGCGATCTTCCTGGCCAGCCACACGATCCGCCGCCGCGCGGGCCTGCTGATGTTCGGCTCGGTCGCGGCGTTCGGCGCGGCGACGGTGGTGTTCGGCCTGTCGCAGTGGACCTGGCTGTCGGTGGCGGCGCTGGCGATCCTGGGCGGGGCCGACATGGTCTCGGTCTATATCCGCCAGACCTTGGTGCAACTGGTCACCCCGGACCCGATGCGCGGCCGCGTGGCCGCCGTCTCGGGCCTGTTCATCAGCGCCTCCAACGAGCTGGGCGAGTTTGAGAGCGGCATCGCGGCGCGGTTCCTGGGCCCGGTCGGCGCGGCGGTGTTCGGCGGCGTCGGGGCGCTGATCGTCACCGGGGCCTGGGCCAGGATGTTCCCGGAACTGAGGAATGCTGACCGGCTCGAGTAGGGTCTAAAATCCGCTCATCCCGGCGAATGCCGGGACCCAGACGGAATGGCTTTGAGGCTGACGCCACGAACGCCGAGCACCTCCAATCATCCATACGGCTTTAGGATCTGGGTCCCGGCATTCGCCGGGATGAGCGGGTTATTTTGGGCCCTAAGCCCCCGCCAGCCTCGCTAGCGCCTCCCCCGTCATCCGGCGCACGATCCACTCGTCCATCGCGGCCGCGCCCAGGCTGTCATAGAAGGCGATCGACGGAGCGTTCCAGTCGAGCACGGCCCATTCCAGCCGACCCAGCTTCTCGTCAACGCAGCGCTTGGCCAGATTGGCCAGCAGCGCCTTGCCCGCGCCCGAACCCCGCGCCTCGGGCCGCACGAATAGGTCCTCCAGATAGATCCCGTGCCGGCCGACGAAGGTCGAATAGTTGTAGAACCACAGCGCGAAGCCCACCGGCCGGCCGTCGATCTCGGCGATGTCGCAGAAGGCCTTGGGGTTTTCGCCAAACAGCGCCACCGTGACGTCGTCCTGCGTGGCCCGCACGTCGTCGAGCAGCTTCTCGTACTCGGCCAGGTCGCGGATGAATTGCAGGATCAGGGCGCTGTCCTCGCGGACGGCTGGGCGGATGGCTGCCTGAACGGGGTTGGGCATATGGCGGTCTCTTCGGACTATCTGGATTTCGTGCTCGAACAACTGGCCCCGGTCGGGCCGCTGACCTCGCGCAAGATGTTCGGCGGAGTCGGGCTCTACGCCCAAGGCCTGTTCTTCGCCCTGATCGACGACGACACCCTGTACCTCAAGGGCGACGAGACGCTGCGGGCTGACTTCGAGGCGGTCGGCAGCACGCAGTTCGCGCCGTTCGGCATGAGCCCCATGGCCTACTGGACCGCGCCGGCCGAGGCGTTGGACGAGCCCGACCTGATGGTCGACTGGGCGCGGAAGTCGATCGCGGTGGCGGCGGCGCGCAAGACGCGGCCGCGCAAATAGCCCTTAGATTCCGCTCATTCCGGCGAATGCCGGGACCCAGATCCCGTGGCGGTGTGGTGGATCGGAGAAGCTCAGCGCTTTTGGCGTCAGCCTCAAAGCCATTCCGTCTGGGTCCCGGCATTCGCCGGGATGAGCGGAGTGTGGGGCCTACCCGATCACCACGCCCGGCGGCGGGACGCTGTCCTCGGGCACGAAGAAGTCCGGCATCAGGGTCGCCGTGGGATCCATGCGGTACTGGTCGAAGTCGCGCACGCCCTCGCCGTAGAGGAAGGTGTCATCGATCACGAACTGGCCGGTGAATTCCCGCGACGGCTTCAGGAACATCGCGTGGGCGGCGTCGGCCATGATCTCGACGGTGCGGCAGTGCTTGAGGCCTTCCTCGCCGGTCAGGGCGAACTGGATGGCGGCGGTGGCGATGGCGGTGCGGGGCCACAGGGCGTTGCAGGCCACGCCGTCGGCGCGGAACTCCTCGGCCATGCCCAGCATGCACAGGCTCATATTGTACTTGGCCATAGAATAGGCGACGTGCGGCGCGAACCAGCGGGGCTTGATGTCCAGCGGCGGCGACAGCGCCAGGATATGCGGATTGGCCGACATCTTCAGGTGCGGCAGGCAGATCCGCGAGGTCAGGAACGTGCCGCGCCCGTTGATCTGGTGCATCAGGTCGTAGCGCTTCATGTCGGTCGATAGCGTGCCCGTGAGCGAGATCGCCGAGGCGTTGTTCACGCAGATATCGATGCCGCCGAAGGTCTCGACCGCCTTGTCGACAGCCGACTGGACGCTGGCTTCCTCGCGGACATCGACCACCAGCGGCAGGGCCTTGCCGCCCGCCGCCTCGATCTCGGCGGCGGCGGTGTAGATGGTGCCGGGCAGCTTGGGGTGGGCCTCGGCGGTCTTGGCCGCAATGACGATGTTGGCGCCGTCGCGGGCGGCGCGCAGGGCGATGGCCAGGCCGATGCCGCGCGAGGCGCCGGTGATGAAGAGGGTCTTGCCGGAAAGGCTGGTCATGCTTCTGCTCTCGATGCGGTTCTGGCCAGGATGACGCCGGCGGCGACGAAGCCCAGGGCGAAGCACCAGCCGGCCACGCGGTGGGCCAGACCCTGATCCTTCAGGGCCAGCCCGGCAAGGCCGATGACGAAGGCCGCGATCCACAGCCCCGAGGCCGCGCGGAACGGCCCCTTCCGGGCCAGCAGAGTCGCCCCGACCACGACCATGCCGATCGACCAGATCGCCGAGGCTACGGTGTAGGACGCCGCGCCCCAGATCCCCGCCGCCGACGTGCGGACCAGCAGCACKCCGCTCACGGCGATCACGAAGCCGACCAGTCCCGGCCAGCCCATGACCCGGCCGGCGACCGACTGCACGCCCAGCATGCCGAACAGCAGCAGGGCATCGATCAGCACATAGGTCGACAGCCGGACCGGCTGGGTCAGGTGCGGATAGACCAGCGGACCGACCAGATCGATCACCCCGCCCAGGACGGCGGCCAGGCCGGCCAGCCGCCAGATCGTCTGTTGCCGCATCAGGCCCCCGCGCCCGTGGTCTCGACCGACAGGACCCAAAGGCGCTCGGCGGCCTCGGGATCCAGAGCGTGAGGCATGACGCCCGACCAGGGGTGGTCCTTGCTCCACGGCGAGGCCTGGGCCAGATCCTCCAGATAGAGCCCGCCCTGGCCTTCCAGCTCGTCGCCGACGGCGGCCCACACGCTGGTCGAGGCGCCCTGCTGGGGCGTCTTGAAGCCCTCGCGCGGCTTGCCGTCGTCGTCGAGCCAGCCCATCGCCTTCTGCTCCTCGATCGGCAGGTGGCGCTGCAGCGGGGTGAAGATGCCGCCCGGCATCACCGCGTTGGCGCGCACGCCCTGGTCCTTGAACCGCTTGTCGAAGCCCACCGCGAACAGCGCGTTGGCGGTCTTGGCCTGGCCGTAGCTCTCCCACTTTTCGTAGGGGTGCGACCGGAAGTGCGGGTCCTCGAAGTTCACYGGCGCGCGGCGATGGCCGATCGACGACAGGGACACCAGGCGCGAGGTCTTACCGCTGGCCTTCGCGCCGGCCACCAGGTTCGGCGCCAGCAGCACCGACAGCAGGAAGTGGCCGAAATGGTTGGTGCCGATCTGCATCTCCAGCCCGTCCTCGGTGTAGTCGAGCGGGCAGGCCATGACGCCGGCGTTGTTGATCAGCAGGTTCAGCGGCCGGTCGCCCCAGCGCTCGGCGAAGGCGCGGATCGACTTGAAGCTGGAGAGGTCCAGCATCGACCACGACACCTTGCCCTTCGCCGTCTTGGCGATGTCGGCCACGGCCGCCTCGGCCAGGTCCGGCTTGCGCACGGCGATCACCACCTCGGCCCCGGCTTCGGCCWGGGCGCGGGCGGTCTCGATCCCGATGCCKGTGGCGCCGCCGGTGACGATGGCGACCTTGCCGGTCAGGTCGCGCCCGGCGACGACGTCGCGGGCGTCGGTATAGGCCCCGAACGGGGATTTGATGCGGTCGGCCATGTTTCGCTCCCTTTGATTTTTATCGTTGTGTCGAACGCTACAGCTGCAGAACCAGAATCCCCAAGGCGATCGCCAGGCACAGCGGCCCATAGGCGCGGCGGTTGAGCGTCGCGAACGGCGTGCCCTCGGCATAGCGGAAGACGGGCGGGACATAGGCCGCCAGGCCTCGGCCGGCGAAGACGGCGAACAGCCCCCAGCGCGCGGACTTCAGCCACGGATCCCACGCGGTCGAGGTCAGGGCCGCCAGGACCAGGACCCCGCCCGCCGCGAGGGCCAGAGCGACCGCGGCGGAGGCCAGGAAGCCCGGCGCGCGCATGCCGCGCGTGCGGCCCACCACGTGCTCGACCATCGAGGTCTCGTCATGGCCCGGCCAGCGGCCGCCGAAGCCCCAATAGAGGTGGATGCCCGCCAGGGCGAACAGGGCCGCCGCCAGGATCAGGGCCAGGGCCACCTCAGCCGACCTTGCTGAAGTCCGGCGCGCGGCGCTCGGCGAAGGCCATGAAGGCCTCCCGGGCTTCGGCGGTCTGCAAGCGCTGGCCGAACAGCTCGCCCTCCTTGTCCATCAGGGCCGCGATGGTTTCGGCGTCGCGCATCAGGGTCTTGGTGGCGGTCAGGGCGCCCAGCGGACGCTTGGCCAATTGGTCGGCGGCGGCTCGGGCCTTGGCGCGAAGATCGGCCAGCGGCACGCAGGCGTTGGCGATGCCCCAGGCGGCCGCCGTCTCGCCGTTCACAGCTTCACCCAGCGCGAACATGGCGTAGGCGCGGGCGTGGCCGATGCGGGCCGGCAGCAGCAGGCTGGAGGCGGCTTCCGGCACCAGGGCCAGGTTGACGAACGGCACGGTCAGCTTGGCGTCGGGGCTGGTGAACACCAGGTCGCAGTGCAGCAACATGGTCGTACCCACGCCCACGGCCTGGCCCTGGACGGCGGCGACCAGCGGTCGGGTGGCCTTGGCCAGGTTCTTCAGGAACCGCATCACGTGGCGCTCGCCGGTGAAGGCGCCGGTGGCCTGGGCCGTGAAGTCCTGCAGGTCGTTGCCGGAACTGAAGCTGTCGCCGTCGGCCTGGAACACCACCGCCCGCACGGCCGGATCGCTCTCGGCCCGCTCCAGGCTGTCGGCCAGCACGCCGTACATGGCGTTGGAGAGAGCGTTCTTCTTGTCCGGACGGGCCAGGGTGATGGTCATCACGCCGGCGTCGACGGCGACCTGAACGTGGTCGGTCATGAGGGATCTCCTTTGGGGAACTTCGATTGCAGGCTGGTCAGCCAGCGCGACACCACGGCGATCTCCTCGTCCGTGAAGCCGTCGGTGAGATGGGCGTTCAGGCCTTCAACCCCGGACTTGGCCTCTTCGCGGGCCGTTTCGCCGTGGGGCGTCAGGTGCAGGCGGAAGGCGCGGCCGTCCTTGGGGTCGGGGCGGCGCTCGACCAGTTCGGCGCGGACCATGCGGTCGACCAGGCCGGTCATGGCCGAGGGGGCCAGATCCAGGGCCTCGGCGGCCTCGCCGATCAGGGCGCCGTCCTTCTGGCCCAGCACGAACAAGGCCCCGGACTGGGCCGCGGTCAGCCCGCCCTTGGCGGCCATCTTGGCCTCGACATAGCGCTGCACCCTGCGGTGCGCGACGTTGAGCAGGAACACGAGACGGCGGTCGGGAGGCGTGGTCATGGCGCGAGATTATAGTTCGCGCACGTAATATCAAACGAATGTTTTGGTCTTGGTGGAAAATCATTCAACCAAACGGTTGACTCTTTGCAGGCCGACCCACACATTCAACCACATGGTTGAATTACTTGCCCCTCAGTTGGACACCGTCTTCCACGCCCTCGGCGACGCCACCCGCCGCCGGATGCTGCGCGAGCTGGCGAACGGCGAACGGACGGTGGGCCAGTTGGCCGAGCCGTTCTCGATCTCGCTGGCCGCCGCCTCCAAGCACATCAAGGCCCTGGAGAGCGCCGGCCTGATCCAGCGCGAGGTCCGCGGCCGCACGCACCTGTGCCGCCTGGACCCCGGACCGCTGGCCACCGCCTCCGAGTGGCTGAACTTCTACGAACACTTCTGGACCAGCCGTCTCGACGTGCTCGATCGGCTCCTTCGCGAGGAGGACGCCCGCAAGACCCCACCCTCGAAACAAGGAAACGACCAATGACGAAACTCGCCACCCTGGACACCTACGGCGAACTGATCGAGCCCCTGACCCTGAAGATCCAGCGCCTGCTGCCCGGCCCCGTCGACCGCGTCTGGTCCTATCTCACCGAGAGCGAACTGCGCCGCCAATGGCTGGCCTCGGGCCAAATGCAGACGAAGGTCGGCACGCCGTTCGAGCTGGTCTGGCGCAACGACGAACTGAGCGACCCGCCCGGCACGCGCCCGGACGGCTTCGGCGCCGAGCACCGCCTGGAAAGCCGGATCCTCGCCTTCGAACCGGGTCGCAAGCTCGCTTTCTCCTGGAACCAGGGCGAGGTCTCGTTCGAGCTCGAGCCCGCCGGCGACAAGGTGCTGCTGACCGTCATCCACCGCCGCCTGCCCGACCGCGCCCAGCTGCTGAACGTGAGCGCCGGCTGGCACGCGCACCTCGACGTCCTGGTCACCCGGGTCAGCGGCAAGCCGCAGACAGCGTCGTTCTGGGACGGCTGGAGCAAGCTCAAGGCCGAATACGAAAAGCGCCTGCCGGCCTAAGGCCGCTTCACGACAGGGCTCCGCCGACCTCGGCCGGCGGAGCCAAAGCCACCCAATCCAAATAGGTTCGCCATGAACAACGCCGTCGTTTCCCGCGCCGAGTGGCTGAAAGCCCGACTCGCCCTGCTGGCCGAAGAAAAGGCGCTGACCCGGCGCAGCGACGAACTGGCCCGACAGCGCCAGGCGCTGCCCTGGGTCCGCGTCGACAAGTCCTATCGGTTCGAGACCGAAGACGGCCCCGCCTCGCTGGAGGACCTGTTCCAAGGCCGCTCGCAACTGCTGGTCTATCACTTCATGTTCGGACCCGACTACGAGGCGGGGTGCCCGTCCTGTTCGTCGATCGCCGACGGCTTCGACGGCGTGGTCGTCCACCTGGCCAACCACGACGTCACCCTAATGGCGGTGTCGCGCGGCCCTCTGGCCAAGCTCAAGGCCTATCAGCGGCGAATGGGCTGGTCGTTTCCGTGGGCGTCGTCGCTGGGCGGCGACTTCAATTTCGACTTCAACGTCTCGTTCACGGAGGCCCAGCAGCGTGAGGGGACCGTGGATTACAACTACGAGATCGCCGGTCACGCCCTGGACATCAAGCCGCCGCCGGAGCCGGTCGTGCAATTCGCGGCCATGTGCGGGACCAACGCCGCGACCTATGCGCTGGACCGGCCCGGCCTGAGCACCTTCGTGCTGGAAGACGGCGTCGTCTATCACACCTACTCGACCTACACGCGGGGCGTGGACGGCTTGTGGGGCATGTACCAGTGGCTGGACCGGGCGCCCTTCGGACGCAACGAGGCCGACCTGTGGTTCCGCCGCCACGACGAATATCCGGCCGTCGGATGACCGTGGGCACGCCCCCTTCCGCGGCGCTGGCCGCGTCCGGCTGGCTGAGCCTGGCGGCCACCCCGACCTTTGTCGTCATGACGCTGATAACCGGTCAAGCGAGCGGATCGGTCGGCGGGCTGTGCGCCGCCCGATCGCCTAGCGACGGCATGGCCGCGATGTACGCCTTGATGGCTCTTTTTCACGCCGCGCCGTGGCTGAGGCTGGTCGCCCCGCGCCGGGCCTAACCCGCCGCCTGGTACCAATTGACCCCGTCGCCGTCGGTCTGGCGCGTCGCCAGGCCCCGGCCGATAAGGCAGTTCAGATGGGCCAGGGCCTCGCCCGTGGCCATGCCCAGCAGGTCGGGGCCGATCGGCCGCGCGAACAGCGCGCCGAACACGTCGACCACCCGCTTGGGCTCCGAAAGCTTGCCTTCCAGGCGCCCCAGGCCGCGCTCGTGGCCGTTGATCAGGTGGTCGATGCGGGCGTGCAGCCCTCGGAACGGATCGTTGTGGGCCGGCAAGACCAGCACGGTGTCCGGCACCGCCGCCTTCACCTTGGCCAGCGAGGTGATCCAGTCGGTCAGCGGATCGGCGTCCGGCTCGGTCGGATGCACCGAGACGTTGGACGAGATCCGGGGCAGCACCTGGTCGCCGGAGATCAGCACGTCCAGTTCCTCGCACCACAGACAGGCGTGGTCGGGCGAATGGCCCTGGCCGGTCACCACCCGCCAGTCGTGGTCACCGATGCGGAAGGTCTCGCCGTCGGTCATCCGGCGATAGCTGTCGGGCATCTGGTAGATCGCCTTGCCGAACCCGCCGAAGCGCGCCTTGTAGTTGTCGATCGCGTCGTCGTCCCAGCCGGCGGCGTGGAAGAACCGCACCCCGTCCTCCGGCGCCTCGCGGCCGGTGTCGGCCACCAGCATCCGGCACTGGAAGTATTCCAGCCGGGTCATCCAGAGCCGGACGTCGAACTTGCGGGCGATCCAGCCGGCCAGCCCGACATGGTCGGGATGAAGGTGCGTGCAGATCACCCGGGTGACCGGCCGCCCCTCCAGGGCGCCGGCGAACGCCGCCCGCCAGGCCTGCGAGGTCTCCTTGGTCTGCAGGCCGGTGTCGACCACCGCCCAGCCCTCGCCGTCGGCGATCGCCCAGACATTGATGAAGCCCAGCGAGCCGCCCAGCGGCTGGCGCAGCCACAGAACGCCCGGCGCGACCTCGACGGCCTGGCCCGAACCCGTCTCCGGCGCCGCTTCGAACGGATAGATCAAGCGCGGCCTGGAGGTTTTTTCGGGCGGTTCGGGGGCGTCCTCCTCGATCCCGTCTCGCATCTGCGTCCTCCGGTCACGGCCATCGTCATGATTGCGCCCCCGTCGGACGACATCTTGACCCTTGATGCAAGCGGGCCTTAAGTCCGCCGCGAGGAATTTACCCCAGGAGACATCCCCCATGAGGCCCATCGCGATCGGCTTGACGGCCGCCCTCGCGCTCGCCGCGCTTATTCCAGCCACCGTGATCTCGGCGGCGAAGGAAAAGGAAAAGCCGGCAGCCGTCGACGCCAAGGCCCGCGAGGCCGGCATGAAGGCCGCGCCCGACATCATCAAGGCCACCGGCGTTTCGTGCACGGTCACGGACGCCCGCCTGATCGGCAACGACAAGAAAACCGCCACCGACTATTACGAAGTCGCCTGCCAGCAGGGCCTCGGCTTCGCGATCCTGGCCAAGAAGGACGCGGCTCCGCAGACCTACAGCTGCCTGGAAACCGCCACGGCCGGCGCCGACGGCAAGCCCAGCGCCCTGGCCTGCGTGCTGCCCGGCAACGCCGATCCCAAGGCCGGCCTGGCCCCCTACGTGGCCAAGACCAACACCAGCTGCGACATCCAGAACGCCCGCGCCATCGGCGCCGGCGCCAAGAACGCCTATTTCGAAGTCGCCTGTAAGGGCGGCGCCGGCTACATCATCCAGACCGCCAGCCCGGTCAACATCGACCAGGAAGTCGTCGCCAACAGCTGCCTGCTGTACGATGAAGGCGGCACCGTCAGCTGCAAGCTGACCGACAAGGCCACCCAGCTGGGCATCGTCGACACCCTGAACACCGCGGCGGCCAAGAACTGCGCGATCAAGGACAAGCGCTACATTCTCAGCACCAAGACCGACAACTACTTCGAAGTCTCCTGCCAGGACGGCAAGGGCTACGTGCTGCAACAGACCGCCRCCACCGGCGCGTTCGCCAAGGCCATCGACTGCGCCCAAGCCGGCTTCGTCGGCGGCGGCTGCACCCTGAGCGACGCCGTGGCCGCTCAGACCGAACAGGCCGGCCTCTACACCAAGCTGGCCACCAAGGCCGGCTTCGACTGCAAGGTCGAGAAGTACGGCATGCTGCCCAGCAACGATCCCCGCAAGGAGATCGTCGAACTGAAGTGCTCCAACCGTCCCGACGGCGGCATCGGCATCTTCACGGCCACGACCAACACGGTCTACGACTGCATCACCTCGGAAATGAACGGCTTCCGCTGCAGCTTCACCAAGCCGGACGCAGCCTTCTCGCGCCTGACCAACGACTTGAAGTCGCTGGGCAAGGGCAGCTGCACCGTCTCGGGCGCCCGCATCATCGGCCAGACCGCCACCGACGGTTATGTCGAGGTGGCTTGCTCGGACGGCCTGCCCGGTTGGGTGATGGCCTATCCGCTGAACACCACCGCGCCGCACGCCAAGGAAGTCATGTCCTGCCTGCAGGCCAAGGGCGTGGGCGGCGGCTGCAAGCTGCCGACCAACGCGACCAAGAGTTGATCGGGCCTACAGCCTGAACGAAAGAAGCCCGCCGGGAGCGATCCCGGCGGGCTTTTCTTTGTCGCTGGGGACATGCCCTTGCGGCGTGTCCCCCTCCGATGCACCGGCCTGAAGTGGGGACACGCCGCGAGGGCGTGTCCCCGTCAGAGGCCCGCCCCGACCTTTTCCAGACCGGCGGCCATCTGCTTCAGGCGCTTGTCGAGTTCGGCCATGGTGCGGTTCAGGGCGCCCTCATCGTCGCGCCAGACCTGCAGGGCGCGGCCCCAGACGGCCGACATCGCGGTCAAACGGGTCGGAGCGGCGTCGACCCCGGCGGCTTCCAGGATGGCGCGCGCCGTCCTGGGGAAGCGCAGAGCCGAGACCACGAGGCTCTCTGAACGGCTGATGGCGATCAGGGCGGCCCGGTGCGGCTCCATGGCCTCGATCCGGGCCATGGCGGCGTCGAACAGCCGGTCATGAGTGGTGGCGTCTTCCGCCGAGGCGGTGGCCAGGGCGGCGAGGTCGAAGCGGGTCGCCAGATGGTTCAGCACCGCGCCCTTGCCGTCGGCCCGGGCGTAGAGCTCGGCGAACGGGATCTCGGCCTTCAGGGCGATGTCGCGCAGACTGATCTGGGTCCAGGGCCGGTCTGCGGCCAGGGACAGAGCCGCGGCGGCGGCGCGATCGAGGATGTCTTCAGCGGCGGTCATGGCTGTTGAAATGGCGGGTTGCGGCGTCGCTTACAAGAACCCTCTCCCATGGGGAGAGGGCTTTTACCCGCCCAGTTCCACCGACCGCTTCACAGCTGCTTGAAGCGCCTTGGGCAGCAGATCCCCGAAACCGCCCTCGCCCATCAGCACGCTCAGCGCCGCGGCCGTGGTGCCGCCGGGCGACGTCACCTGCTTGCGCAGTTCCGCCGGCTCCTCGCCGCCCTGGCCCAGCAGGGCCGCCGCGCCGACGATGGTGGCCCGCGCCAGCTTGGCGGAGGCGGCCGCGTCCAGGCCCTGGCCGGCGCCCGCCGCCTCCAGCGCTTCGATGAAGGCGTAGAGATAGGCCGGGGCCGAACCCGACACGGCGGTAGCGGCGTGCATCAGGTCCTCGTCGTCGAGATCGACCGTCGTGGCGACCGGATCCAGCAGGGCGTGCGCCCGGGCCAGGGCCTCGGCCGTGTCGGCGTACAGACTGGCCGTGCCCAGACCGATGGCGACGGCGGTGGTCGGCATCACCCGGGCCACGGCCCGATCGCCGAACGCGGCCGAGATGTCGGCGGCGCGCACGCCGGCCGCGATCGAGACGATCACCGCGTCGGGCGCCAGGTGCGGGACGACGTCGGCCACGGCCTCGCGCCAGATCTGCGGCTTGACGGCCAGCAGCACGGTCTTGGCGGCGGAGAGGGCTTCGAGCGGCGGGTTGACGGTCGCGCCGGGGAAGGCAGCGGCGTCGACATGCGGATCGCGGACGATCAGGTCGGCGGCGGAGAAGGCCCCGGCCTTGGCCCAGCCCTCGATCAGGGCCCCGCCCATGCGTCCGGCGCCGAGGAGGAGGATGGGGATGGTCATGGGGATCTCCGCTCTACCTGATCCTTCTGAGAGTGGCCTGCGGCGCCGGGGACATGCCCTCGCGGCGTGTCCCCATCA
>NZ_JBFTZS010000019.1:0-21616 GCF_056406675.1 Caulobacter sp. P1_B12_2
GCCCAAGCCCACGTCCTCGCCGATGACCGCGCCGCCGCAGGAGCCCGAGCCGCGACGCGAGGCGCCCAAGGCCGCCCAGCCCGCGCCCGCCGCGCCGGCGTCCAACACATCGCCGTCCGCCGCCGCGTCGCCGTCGACCCGCGCGGCCGGCGATCCGGGCGCGACGTCGACTGTCCCGCCGAACTTCAGCGCCGCCTACCTGAACAACCCCCTGCCGGTCTATCCTCCGGCCGCGAAGTTCCGGGGCCGTCAGGGCACCGTGGAGCTGCGCGTGCAGGTCAGCGCCGACGGCGCGCCGACCCAGGTGCTGATCAGCCGCTCCAGCGGCAACGCGGACCTCGACGACGCCGCCCGCGACGTCGTCAAGAAGCGCTGGCGCTTCGTGCCGGCCAAGCAGGGCGACCGCGCCGTTGTCGGCTGGGTGATCGTGCCCCTGGAATTCTCACTGACCAAAAGTCGTTGAAAGACTGAAGATGCAAGACGCTCAAGGCCTCGGCCATTTCATCTCCCAGGCGGACCTGGTGGCCCGATCGATCCTGGTGATCATGGCCGTGGCCTCGCTGGCCAGCTGGTACCTGATCATCACCAAGTCGATGGCCAGCGCCCGCACCCGCGCCCGTTCGGCCAGGTTCCTGAAGTTCTTCTGGGACGCGCCGTCCCTGGCCGCCGTGGCCCGCCACCTGGAAGAGACCGGGCCTGACGAAGCCTTCTCGCACCTGGCCTTTCAGGGCATCGCCGCCGCCCAGCACCACGACCGCCACGGCGCCCACCGCCTCAACGAGGCCGGCACCCAGGGCGAGTTCGTGACCCGCGCCCTGCGCCGGACCATCGACGAGGAGACCTCGCAGATGGAGTCGGGCCTGACCATCCTGGCCTCGGTCGGGGCCACCGCGCCCTTCGTCGGCCTGCTGGGCACGGTGTGGGGCATCTATCACGCCCTGCTGGCCATCGGCGCGTCCGGTTCGGGCACGCTGGACAAGGTGGCCGGCCCGGTGGGCGAGGCCCTGATCATGACCGCCATCGGCCTGGCCGTCGCGATCCCGGCGGTGCTGGGCTACAACTTCATCGTCCGCAGCAACCGCATCACCCAGTCACGGCTGGACGGCTTCGCCCACGACCTGTTCACCTTCCTGGTGACCGGCGCCAAGGTCGGCTCGACCGAAGCGCCGGCGCCCAAGCGCCTGCAGGAGGCGTAGGGGTGGCGTTCGGCGGTTTCGAGGGCGGGCGCCGCAGCGCCCCGATGGCGGACATCAACGTCATTCCGCTGGTCGACATCATGCTGGTGCTGCTGGTCATCTTCATCGTGACCGCGCCCCTGCTGACCAACGCCGTGAAGATCGACCTGCCCAAGGCCACCAGCGCGCCGGACACCTCGCGCGATCCGGCCGTGCAGTTCGCCATCGACGGCGGCGGGCAGTTCTACTGGGACGGCCAGAAGATCGACCGCGAGCAAATGCTGGCGCGGTTCCGCGAGGCCGGCGGGCGCGACAAGCCCCCCGAGCTGCACCTGCGCATCGACCGGCACGTCCAGTACGAGACCCTGGCCGACGTGATGAGCGAGGCCAGCAAGGCCGGCGTCGCCAAGGTCGGCTTCGTCACCGATCCGTCCGGCGAGGTGACCACCACCGCCGCCGTTCCCAAGCCCTGAACCCAAGCTTTGAGCCAGGAGCTCTCGATGAAGAAACTGCTTTGCCTGGCGCTCGCCGCCACGGCCCTGATGATCGCCGACACCGCCCTGGCCCACGGCCCGGTCTCGTGCCCGGCCGCCCCGCGCGCCGAACGCAAGCCGGCCGCGCAACTGACCAAGCAGCTCAAGGACAGCGGCTGGCAGATCCGCAAACTGCAGATGTACAACAACTGCTACGAGGTCTACGGCTTCGACGACAAGGGCCGCCCGGTCGAGGCCTTCTTCGATCCGCGCACCCTGGCTCGCATCGCCGTCCAGCCCTGACTCCGGGATGACCACGCCCGCCAAATCCGCCGCCCCCGTCTGGCTGAGCGCGGGCCACAAGCTGCTGGCGGCGGTGGTCGGCCTGAGCCTGTGGGCGTCCGGCGGCCTCTGGCTGATCTACCACTACTTCCTGCGGACGGTCGGCGAGTGGGGACCCGAGCCCAACGTGCTGGAGCCCTGGTGGCTGAAGCTCCACGGCCTGTTCGCCTTCCTGGCGCTGTGGATGCTGGGGCTGTTCTGGACCGTCCACATCGTCAAGGCCTGGGGAACCGGCCGCCGGCGCTGGTCAGGGCCGATCCTGCTGGCCTGGGTCGCGGCTCTGGTGGTCACCGGCTATCTGCTGCTCTACGCCGGCGACGACGGCGCCTGGGGCCTGGTGTCGCCCGCCCACTGGATCGCCGGCTTGGCCCTGCCGGCCGTCTATGGCGTTCACCGCCTGCTGTTTCGCCTGACCCGCCCGCGGGCCTAACCTTGAAAATGCAAGGCTTTTCGGCCCAGAGGCAGGGCTAGGCCGCCGCGCGCCGGCGCACCGGGTACAGTTTCAGCGCCCGACTGTTGTTCCGCGAACACTGTTACCTACCCGACATTTGCGCCATAGTGCCGCGGAATTAGGCGACGCTACGTGCGATAGTCGGAGGGGCGGCTTGCGAGTTTTGTCCAGGATGAGCCGCGCCTTCAGGGGCGCGGGCGCAATGACGTGTCTGAGTGCGGCGTGCCTCGGCGCGACCCTGCTCGCCGTGACCCCGGCCGCGGCCCAGGTGGCCCTGCCGTCCCGCCAGGAACTGGATCCGGCCCGCGCCGCGCCGATCGCGGCCGCGCCGCGCGGCGACCTGTTCAAGGGTGTCGAGGCCGGGCCCTGCGCCTTCCGCGACAGTCCCGTCAAGGTCACGCTGAAGGCGGTCGAGTTCCACGGCGCGACGGCCGGCGCCCTGGCGTTGTCGGACCAGGTCCTGGTCTCGACCTATGCCGAATTCATCGGCCGCGAGGCGCCGGTCAGCGTGGTCTGCGACATCCGCGACCGGGCCGCGGCGCTGTATCTGCGGCGCGGCGTGCTGGCCAGCGTGGTCATCCCCGAGCAGCGGATCGCCGAGGGCAAGCTGAGCCTGACCGTGGTCGAGGCGCGCATCGCCTCGGTCAATTATCACGGCGACGCGGGACCGGCCCAGAAGCAGGTCGTGCGCTTCCTCGACCATCTGCGCGGCATGGCCCCGTTTGATCTGGACGTCGCCCAGCGCTACCTGCTGCTGGCCTCCGACGTGCCCGGCGCGCGCATCCAGTCGGTGCTCAAGCCCTCGCCGCAAGGCCAGGGCGCGCTGGACCTGGACATCACCATCGCCCGCGACGCCGTCGACGGTTCGGTCGTGGCCCAGAACTAYGGCTCCAAGACCGTCGGCCGCGACCTGACCCTGGCGCGACTGGACCTCAATGGCTTCACCGGCCTGGGCGAGCGGACCTCGATCCTCGGCTACGGCACGCTGTCCAGCGACGAGGAGCGGGTGATTCAGGTCGCCGAGCGGTTCTTCCTCGGCGGCGACGGCCTGGCGGCCGACCTTTCGGGCTCATGGGCCTGGACCCGGCCGGGCGACGTTCTCAAGCCGCTGGACCTGGAGGGCGAGTCGTTCGCCGGCGGCGTCCGCCTGACCTATCCGCTGGTCCGCCACCGCCGCCACAACCTCAATATCGGGGTCGGGCTGGACTGGATCGACCAGAAGGTCGAGTTCGGCGGCGGCGCGGCCGTCCTGACCGACGACAGTCTGCGGGTGTTCTTCCTGCGGCTCGACGRCCACTACGCCCCGGCCAGTCTGGCGGCCCATTCGGTCGCCGCGACCGGCACGGTCGAACTGCGCCAGGGCGTGCACAACCTGGGCGCCAGCCGCTATGGCGAGCTGACCGCCTCGCGCTTCCTGGGCAAGCCCGACGCCACGGTGCTGCGGGCCGAGGGCGAGGTCGGCGGCCGCGCCGGACCGCTGATCGGCAAGCTGAAGGTCGCCTGGCAGCACACCGACGATCCGCTGCTGTCCTACGAGGAGTACGGGATCGGCAACCTGACGATCGGACGGGGCTACGACCCCTCTGCGGCCTCGGCCGACCGCGCGCTGGCGGCCACGTTCGAGGTCAGCACCGTCGCCTTGCCCCTCCCATTCTTGTCGGGAGGGGGCGGCCGCGCCGCCTGGCGGCCCTACGCCTTCTACGACGCCGCCGAACTGAAGAATATCGGCTTCGGCGCGAACAAGCTGGACCTGGCCTCGGCCGGGGTCGGCGTCCGCGCCCAGATCACCTCCCGGGTGGCCTTCGACCTGACCTGGGCCAAACCGTTCGACAGTCCCTACGGCGTCGGCGACGAGCCGTCGTCGCGCGTCCTGATCTCCCTGTCCGCCGCCCTGTTCTAGCCTGCTGAAAGTTCCGGAGCGTCCCTCATGACCTCGCTGCCGATCCGTCCGATCTTCTCTCGCACCGCTCCCGCGCGCCGGACCAGCCTGCTGGCGGCCTCGGCGCTCATCAGCTCCTTTGTGGGCGGCGTGGCGACGATGCTGGCCCAGCCGGCMCTGGCCCAGACCTTGCCGGGCATCCCGTCGGCGGCCAGCATCACGGTCTCCACGGGCGGCTCGCAGCCGGTGATCACCGCGCCCACCGCCAACGACCTCGACATCGATCTGAACGCGCCCCGCACGGTGATCAACTGGGCCAGCCTGCACGTCAGCGGCGCCGACGCCATGACCTTCCACTTCGACGCGTCCAGCGACATCGTCCTGAACAAGACGACCAGCCAGATCGCCATCGACGCGGGCGGGACCGTCTCGGGCCTGGTCGGCGCGTCGGCCGGCGGCAACATCTGGTTCTACTCGCCGCAGGGCGTGATCGTCTCGCCGGGCGCGGTGATGACGGGCGGCGGCTTCCTGTTCAGCCGCGGGACGGGGATCGTGGACGCGGGCTTCGTCGACGCCGCCGATCCGCTGGCCAATCTGCGCGCCGCCACCAACGCCCTGATCCGGATCAACTCCATCACGTCGGCGACCAGCGCGTCGATCGACGCCAGCGGCAACGTCCTGCTCAGCGCCTCGAGCGGCGCCCTGAACGTCGGCATCGCCGCGGGGACCACGGTGGATSTGAGCACCACCTCGGGCTCGATCACCGCCAGCGAGGTCAGGGCCACCACCGGCGCGGCGTCGGTGACGTCCGGCGGCCCGGGCGCGACCGTCACCTCGATCACGGGCGCGACCGGCGTGACGGTCTCCTCTGACTCCAACACCTCGGTCGRTTCTGCCACCACCACGACCTCGGGCGACATCGACCTGAGCAGCGGCGGCTCGGTGTCGCTGACCCTGGGCAACTCGGCGCGCGACACCCTGCTCACCGCCCCGCTCATCTTCCTGAGCACCCTCGACGCCGGGCGTGACGCCATCCTGACCGGCGATACCGGCGTCACGGTGACCAACCGCATCTTCGCCGGCGACGACATCGAGCTGACCGCCTCCAACGGCGACATCACGGCCGGCGGCGCCTTCTTGAGGTCGACCGGCGCCGGCGCCAGCGACGACGCGCACATCCTTCTGCGCTCCGACACCGGTTCGGTCACCGCCACCAACACGCTCCAGACCCAGGGGACCGGCACGCAGGCCGGCGACATCACTGTCCAGGCGGCGACGACCGCCAGCGCCGGCGCGGGCACCGCCACCCGCGACCTGATCGTGACCGGCGTCACCGCCAGCCTGACCAGCGGTTCGGCGTCCCGCGACGTCTTCGTGACCGCCACGACCGGCGGCGCGACCGTGACCACCGCGGCCACGGCCGGCGACGACGTCGAGATCACCGCGACCACCGGCGCCGTTTCGGCCGGCGGCGCGACCCTGAGGTCCACGGGCGTCGGCGCGGCCAACGACGCCCACGTCCTGGCGCGCTCGACGGGGAACACGGTCAATGTCGGCACGGCGCAGACCCAGGGAACCGGCGCGACGGCCGGCGACGTCATCATCAGCGCGGCGACGACCGCGAGCCTGGGCTCGGGCGGCGCCAGCCGCGACCTGTCGGTCAGCGGCGCGACCGCCAGCCTGACCAGCGGCGACGCGGCGCGCGACTTGTTCGTCAGCGCCACCACGGGCAACGCCACCGTCACCACCTCCGCCGTCGCGGGCGACGACGTCGAGGTGACCACCGTCAACGGCGACGTCGCGGCCGCCGCCGCGACCCTGAGGTCCTCCGGCCTGAACGCCGGGGGCGACGCCCACGTGCTGGCGCGGTCGACGAACGGCGCGGTGGCCGTGGGCGCGGGGATGACCCAGGGAACCGGCGCGGGCGCCGGCGACGTCACCTTCGACGCGGGCGACGCCATCACGGCGGACTCGGCGCAGTCGACCCGGGATGTCGTCGCGACGGCGGCGGGCGACATCGACCTGGCCTCGGCCACGGCCGCGCGCGACATCACGATCACCTCGAACGGCGGCCAGGCGATCCTGCGGGCGGCCGTGCTGACGGGAACGGGCGCGGGCCACGACCTGTCGGTCACGGCCGTCAACGACGCGGTGCTCGGTGATCCCGACTATCTGGCCATCACGACCGCCAACGTCTTCACCCGCACCGGCGGAAACACGGGCACGGCCAGCGTCAGGTCCACCGGCGGCGGCGACGCCAAGGTCCACCTCGACACCAGCGCGGCGATCGACACCCTCGAGGGGGCGAGCGTCGATGTCACGATCAGTACCGGCCCCGCGTCGTTCGGCGCGATCACGGCCAACACCGGCAACGTCTATGTCGAGGCCGTGGACGGCGCCCTGACCGTCGGTTCGGCCTCGGCGGCCAGCGGCGACGTGGAGCTGTACAGCGGCGGCGGCGACGACCTGACGGTCACCGGCCTGGTGCACGGCGCCGGGCTGGTCGACATCGAGAGCGACGGGCTGCTGAACCTGACCGCGACCGGCGCCGTCACCAGCGACGACCAGGTGGTGATGGGCGGCGACACGGTGACCCTCGCGGGTTCGGTGCACGGCGACRGCCCGGTCCAGATCGGCGCCAACGGTCTGCTGGACGGAACGGCGGCCACCCTGATTTCCAGCGGCGACGACCTGACGATCCTCGGCGGCACGGTCGATGTCGGGACGCTGGAGGCCGACGGGATCATCGGGGTGGTGGCGAGCGACGGCGACGCCGACGTCCAGTCGGCCCACGCCGGCGTCGCGGTCACGGTCGCCGCGTTCACCGCCAACGTCTTCGTCGGCTCGGCCGAAGCGGACGACCAGGGCGTCGCCGTGCAGGCGGCCGGCAACGCCGTGGTCGACCTGGCCAAGGTCAACGGCGCCAACGGGGTGATCGTCGTGCAGGCCGATGGCGACGCGACGCTGCGCGCCGGCGAGGCGGCCCTCGGAATCCTGGTCGAGGCCACGGACACGGGGACGGCGACCTTCGGCGCGGACAGCGCGGCGCTGATCACCAACGCCAACTACGCCTTGACCGGTCCCGCCTCGGGCTGCGGTTGCTCGCCGGCTCCGGACGGGCTGCAGGTCTATTCCGCGTTCGGCGACGCGGTGGTCAACGCCTACTCGGTCAGCAATCCGATCGTCCTGGTCGCCTCGGGAGAGTCCAACAGCGCGACCGTCACCCTGAAGACCGGCGACCTGAAGATCGACGAGCTGGCGGGCTACAACATCAAGCTCGAGGCGCAGGCGGGCAAGCTGGAGACCGGCGCGGCCTTCAGTAGCGGCGGCGATTATACAATCACCGCCCACGACTTCCTGGGCGACGTGCTGACCCCGACCCTCACCACCGGCGCGGTCCACGACGTCACTATCACCGACACTCTGGGCGACCTGGACCTGGGGAGCCTGGCTCTCCACGCCGACCGCAAGCTGACGATCGCGGCCCTGGACGGGGCGGTGACCGGCGCGGCGCGATTGTCGGCGGGTAGCGGGTTGAACGATGGCCGGGTCGTCGTGACGGGCGAGGGCGTCGCCCTCGACACGATCACAAGCGATGGCCTGGTGACCCTGGACGGCGGAAACGGTCTGGTTGACGTCGCCACCAGCCTCGACGTCTGGGGAAACTACACTCTGCGCGGCGGCGATTTCGCGAACGCCGCCCTGAGGCCTCAGGGGAGCATGCTCGGAACCTGGAACATCAGCGACCAGATCGGCGGCTTCGACTTCAGCGGCAAGACCCTGCACTACGGCGGCGCCGTCCTGCTGTTCGTGCACGGCGTCGTCAACGGCGGCGACATCACCGTGGACGCTGGCAACATCTATGCCGAGGTCGACAGCGGACACCTGGGCACGCTCACCGCGCCGATGTTCGTCGGGGCGACCAGCGTCGAAGGCGGCATTGACGTGGACCTGATCCGGGCTGGTACGACCGCTCGGGTCTGGGCCACGGACTTCGGCACGGCTCACCTGGGCGCGGCGATCATGACCGGCACGGGCGCTCCGCAGGTGCTCGTCAAGGCCTTCGGCGGCGACGCCATCCTGGGGGCCGCGACGCCGGGCGCGATCACCGCCGCCAACGTCGTCACATCGACCGGCGCGACCTCGACGGTCGATGTGACCGGTGCGACGGGCCGGGTCGACGTCAACCTGGATCATGTGACGAACGCCACCCTGACCACGGTCGAGGCGTCGAACGCGGTGAACATCAAGGTCGTCAACGGCCCGCTGGCGATCGGCGCCGTGACCTCGACCAACGGCGCGGTCACGATCAACGGCCCGACCGGCGCCCTGACCGTGGACCAACTGACGGCGCACTCGACCTCGCGGATCAATGCGATCGGCGACATGCGGCTGGTCGCGGCCGACGCCGACGCCCAGCTGACCCTGCAGTCGCTGGCCGGCGGCGTGCGGCTCGGCGACGGGACGCCCGGCCGGGTGATCGACGTCGGCGGCGGGCTGACCCTGCAGGCCTTCACCGACATCGTGCAGGAACAGGGCGCGCTGAAGGCCGATACGCTGACCGTGAGCGCGAGAAGCGGGGTCACCCTGCTGGGCGACAACCTGATCCCGAACCTGCTGTCGGTCACCGTCTCCAACGGCGGCTTCGCCTATCATGGGACCAGCGCCTTCATCGTGCAGGGCGTGGTCGACGTCCAAAACGGGACGGTGGACCTGAGGTCCGACGSCACGATCGGCCAGAACCTGGCCGGCGTCATCCTGGCCCGGAAGCTGACCGGCTCCTCGGTCGGCGCCGCCAATTTCCGCGCCGCCAACGAGATCGTCGAGCTGGGCGATTTCACCAACACCGGCGGCTTGTTCAAGCTGGTCGACAACCGCGCCCTGACCGTCAGCGGAACCGTGCTGAGCACGGGGACCCTGTCGATCGCCTCGCACGGCGGCATGACCATCGCCGGCACGGGCACGGTGCGGGCCAACGGCGCGGGCGACGCGGTGGTGCTGGCCTCGGACGGGGTGTTCACCAACGCCCGCGGGGCCGACGCCGTGACCGCCACCAGCGCCGGCGGGCGGTGGCTGATCTACACCCAGGCGTTGGGCGATCCGCAGGGCTCGACGGAGGGCAACACGTTCAACGGACTGGTCGGCAAGAGCTACTACGGGGCGGCCTACAACTTCGCGGCCGCGGGTTTCACCGTGGGCCTCGGCGCCGGGAACCGCTTCGTCTACGCCTACCAGCCGACCATAACGGTGACGCCCGACAGCAAGATCGTGACCTATAGCGGGGCGATCCCGTCGCTTTCGGCGACGGTCACCGGCCTGGTCAACGGCGACCTGTTCACCGACGCCTGGACGGGCGCCCTGGTGATCGACGGCGCGACCAGCAAGAACGTCGGGACCTACAGCCTGACCGCCGTCACCGGCGGCCTGACCTCGGATCTCAACTACGCCTTCGCCGCCGGCCCGTCCGGGTCGCTGCGCATCGATCACAAGGCCCTGAGCGCCGTGCTGGACGCCGACGACAAGACCTATGACCGCACGACGGCCGCCACGGGCGCGGTTCTGCTGACCGGGGTGGTCACGGGCGAGAGCGTCACGGCCGGCGGAACCTACGCCTTCGCCGACCGCAACGCCGGGACCGGCAAGACCGTCACCGCCTCGGGCGTGACCCTGTCGGGCGCCGACGCCGGCAACTACACCCTAGCCTCGGTGGGGGCGGGTTCGGCCGACATCCTGAAGAAGAGCCTCGCGGGGACCCTGACCGCCAACGGCAAGACCTATGACGGCTCGACGGCGGCCTCGGGCGYGATCGGCCTGACGGGCGTCCTGGCCGGCGACACGGTCACCGCCGCGGGGACCTACGCCTTCGCCGACCGGAACGCCGGGGCCGGCAAGACGGTGACGGTGTCGGGCGCCGCCCTGGCCGGCCTCGACGCCGGCAACTACAGCCTCACCGGCGTCAGCGCCGGCCTGGCCGACATCCTGCGCCGGCAGGTGACGGTGGCGGCCGATAGCACGTTCAAGCCGTTCGGCCAGATCGATCCGCCCCTGACCTATCGCGTCACGGTGGGAACCGTGGTGGCGGGCGACGCCTTCACCGGCGGCCTGACGCGCGCGGTCGGCGAGATCGCCGGCGACTATGGGATCACGCGCGGCACGCTGGCCCTGTCGGCGAACTACGACGTGACCTTCACCGGGGCGGTGTTCACGATCCGGTCGCTTCCGTCGAACGAACCGGGCGGCTCGCCGGGGCTCAAGCACCTGAGCCAGTCGCCGGACTTCACCCTGGACTGGGATCCGGAAACCCATCTGTCGACCGAGGGGCAGACCTGCCCGGGCGGGAGCTGTCCGCCCCAGGCCGCCGTCTCGGGCGGCGGCAAGACGATGGCGGCGCTGCGCTAGGGGGTGGCGGGCGGCGAGGCGTCAGCCTCCGGCTTCCGAGCCGGCGCCTCGCGGTCGACCTCGCAAGGGCCGCTGGTCTGGTTCAGGCCCGAGGCGCCGACCGTTTTCCAGGATCCCTGGCCGCTCGCCTGATCGACGCGAAGCGTCAGGATCAACGAGGCCGAAGTAATGACGCCTTCCAGGCGCTTGCGAT
This sequence comes from Caulobacter sp. P1_B12_2, assembly GCF_056406675.1. Classification (NCBI taxonomy): domain Bacteria; kingdom Pseudomonadati; phylum Pseudomonadota; class Alphaproteobacteria; order Caulobacterales; family Caulobacteraceae; genus Caulobacter; species Caulobacter sp. P1_B12_2. Next base: position 10,913 of record NZ_JBFTZS010000019.1, read on the forward strand.
CGGCCGTGCAGCTGAAGACCTCGCACAGATTGGGTCCGAACGCCTTGTCGGCCGGTCTCCATTCCTGCAACAGCCGAGGCGCGACGCGAAAGGTCCGTACGGCCTGCGTAGGACTATCGATCCGGCAGCGCAGGACCCAGGCGCCGCTCGCCGAAGCATCCGCGAGACCTTGAGCGGACAGGGAAAATATAAGGGCGGCCAGCAGCATGGAGGACCTCCGATTTCGGTCATCATGCGCCGAGCGAAGCCTCGCGCCCCTTAGGTGAACGCCTGAGATGGATTGGATGTTTATGCGGATGGCGCCGGAAGGCCTCGGGGTGTCTGGTCTTCCCATCGAAACGAGCAGTTGAGGGCCGTTCGGGGGCGGGGGCGTCCCTTGGACGGAAGGGGCGGTCAATCAAGAAAAACCCGCGTCCTGGTCCATGGGTTGGCGTTGAGGGGCATGGTTTCGCGAAGACCGCGTGAGCGGTCCTGTCCCTGTCTCGCCGGCGGTCGAACGGTCGAACGGCCATGCTCCGAGTGCGGCGCATGTCCACAGGGAGGGGCGTAATGCTGCGAATTCTGATCGCCGACGACCATGACATGGTCCGTCGGGGCGTTCGAAACGTCATCGAGGACCATCCTGGATGGATGGTCTGCGCCGAAGCGGCGGACGGCAAGCAAGCCCTGGACCTGGCGCTCAGCGAAAAGCCGGACATCGCGATCCTGGACGTGTCGCTGCCGATCCTGAACGGCATCGCCCTGACCCGCCTCCTGCAGAAGGAGTGCCCCAAGATCCGCGTCCTGCTGTTCACGATGCACGACGACGACGAAACGGTCAGCAGCGCGCTGGCGGCCGGCGCCCGAGGCTATGTCCTGAAGTCCGACACGGGGACGAACCTCGAGGGCGCGATCTCGGCCCTGCACGTCAACCGGCTCTACTTCTCGTCCCCGGTTTCGGAGTTGCTGCTCTATGCCGCGCTCAACGAACGCAAGAGGTCCCGGCTGGAAAGCTTCACCACGCGCGAGCTGGAGGTCGCCCAGCTGATCGCCGAGGGCAAGGTCAACAAGGAGATCGCCCGCCAGCTGAAGATCAGCATCAAGACCGTGGAAAGCCATCGGGCGGCGGGCATGCGCAAGGCCGGCGTGCGGACGGCGGCGGCGTTCGTTCGCTTCGCGATAAAGCACAAAATGATCGAGGCCTAGGTCGGCAACCCCGGCGCCTCCGGGTTCGGCCTGATACCCCGACGGCCGTGATCTCGAAACACTCCGTTTGTTCGGAGGCCCACGGTGACCAAGCAGATCTTCAAGCCAAGAGGGCAGAACACGACCCGGGCGGTCGCGGCCAATGTCTTCTCGCTGTGCTTTCCCCTGTTCCTKGTCGATGCCGTTCGGCGGGCCCATCCCATGGCGCCGCAGCAGTTTCACCTGCTGCCGCCGGACAGCGCGGACCTGGCGCCGGGGCTCATGGAGGACGATCCCTGCATCGTCATCGCCAGCGCCTGGATCGACCTGACCGAAGGGCCCATGGTGCTGCACCTGCCGCACGCGCGGGGGCGGCATTTCGACCTGACCCTGATCGACACGGCCGGCGAGCCGTTCGCCAGCCTGGGAACCCGCACCGACGCCGACGGCGGCGTTGACGTCGTCGTGGTCGGCCCGCGCTGGAGCGGCGAGACTCCGCGCGCCCTCCTGGCGCGCCGGGCGCCGAGCGACGCCTTCTGGGCCGTCAGCCGCGTCCATGCCCATTCGCCGCTCGACCGCACGGAGGCGCTGGCGATCGCCGGGAACCTCAGCACCAGCGCGATGATCCGGCGATCGGACCACCAGGCCGGTCACGCCACGGCTCTGGAGCCGCCCGCCGTCTCTTGCCTGCGGCAGGTGATCGAGCTGGGTCCCGCCGTCTTCTTCCATCGTCTGGACGCGGTGCTGGACCGCGCCCCGATCGACTTCGAGCGGTCCACCCGGCCGCTGCTCGACCAGTTTCGTCGCGACCTGGGCGGGCCGCCGCCGGCCGCCAACTGGTCGCCGGACTTGGCCAAAGCCCTGGAGCTGGGGTTCGCGGACGGCCTGGCGGCGATCCGCGCCGCCACCGCCGCGCTCTCGGAAAGCCGAGGCGTCGGCTGGCACGCGGTGGCCGTGCCCCTGCCTGACGAGTCGGGCGCGTCGCTGGCCCAGGCGGGGCGCGCCTATTCCAGCCTCGGCGCCCCGGTTCGGGAAGAACAGCTGACCCTGGTCTGCGAACATGACGATCACGGCCGCCCGCTGCGCGGCGATCGGGGCGCGCGTCTTCGCTTCGCGCCCGACGCCCTGCCGCCCGCGCGCGGCTTCTGGCGCCTCTACGTCCGACCGGCGGCCTCCGAGGACAAGCGCCACGGGATCGGAGACCGCGGCGACCTCAGCCTCGACGACGACGGCGCGCTCGACCTGATCATTCAGGACAGGCCGCCCGCCTCCGGCGACCTCGCCAACTGGTTGCCCGCGCCGCGCGGCGAGCTGTGCCTGGTCATGCGGTTGTACGGACCCCGCGAGCCCGCCCTTTCCGGCGCCTGGCGCATGCCGCCGGTCGAGATCGTGGATCAGGCCGACGAAAGCCCCGGGCCACGCGCCGACGCTTTGGAAAGTCGAAAGCCAAACAGGAGGACTCCGCCATGAGACCACTGCCCTTCGTCGCCTGTTGCGTCCTGAGCGTCGCGACGGCGGCGGCCTTGCCGTCCCTGGCGTCGGCCCAGGCCAAGCCGGCGACGCCCGCCGGCTCCACGGCTCCGGCGACCGCCCCGGATGACGGCCTGGTGGCCCCCGAGGTCGAGGCCGAAGCCCGGCAAGCCCTGGAGCGCATGAGCGCCTATCTGGGCACGTTGAAGAGCTTCGAGATCAAGACCCAGACCAGCCTGGACATCGTCACCGAGACCGGCCAGCGGGTGCAGCTGGACGGCACGGCCCACTACAAGGTGCGCAGCCCGGACGGCTTCGTCATCGAGGTCGTCACCGACCTGAAGAGGCGGACATTCTTCTACGACGGCAAGACCTTTACGGTGTTCTCGCCCGAGCATGAGTTCTACGCCTCGGTCTCGGCGCCGCCGACCACCCTGAAGATGCTGGACCTGCTGTGGGACCAATACGGCCTGGCCCTGCCCCTTGAGGACCTGTTCCGTTGGAACGAGCTCAAGAGTCGGCGCGATGACGAGCTCACGGGCGCTTTCCTGGTCGGTCCCGCCACGATCGACGGCGTGCTCACCGACCAATACGCCTTCCGCCAAGGCGAGGTGGACTGGTCGGTGTGGATCGAGCGGGGCGCTCGCCCGCTGCCGCGCAAGCTGATGATCGTCGACCGCTCCCAGGCCGAGCAGCCCGCCTATGTCGYGCGGCTGGCCTGGACGTTGAACCCGACCTTCGCGGCCGACACCTTCACCTTCCGCGCCGGCCCCAAGGCCAAGTCCATCCGCATGAGCACGCTTGAGACAGGGAGCACGCCATGAAAGTCCGCATCCCCCACGTGATCGCCATTTCGGCCGGGGTCTTCGCGTCAATGGCGCTGTACGTCGACACCAGCGACGCTGGTCGAGGCGGCGGCGGCGGGCGCGGCGGCGGAGCCCGTGGCGGCGGCATGAGCAGCATGAGCCGGGGCAGCAGCGGCGGCTTCAGCCGAGGCGCCTCCTCGATGGGCAGCGGCCGCTCCAGCTACAACCGGGGCTCGTCGGCCGGCAGCAGCTTCAGCCGACCCTCCGCGGGCACGCGTCCCAGCACGGGGGCCGGCGCGGGCGGCGGCTTCGGCGGCGGCTCCGCCAGTTCGCGTCCCAGCACCGGCGCGGGCGCGGGCGGCGGTTTCGGCGGCGGCGCTTCCGCCGGTTCACGTCCCAGCACCGGCGCTGGAGGCGGTCGAGACACAGCCAGCACCCGGCCTTCCGGCGGCAATCGCGGCGACGGCAACCGGGGAGACGGCAATCGCGGAGACGGCAATCGCGGCGATGGAAACCGCGGCGACCGGCCCGACCGGGGCGACAACGCCATCGGCGGCGGCGACCGCAACACCAACATCAACAACAACACCAACATCAATATCGACGACGGCTGGGGCGGCTGGGACGATCACTTCCATCACCCGATCGCGGCCGGCATGGTGATCGGCGCCACCGCCGCCGTCACGGCCGCGGCCATCACCGCGCCCTATCGCTATTACGGCGCGGCCTACTACTCGCTGCCGATGGGATGCGGGGGCTATCCGTACTACGGCGTGTCCTACTATCGCTGCGACGGCTACTACCTGGAACCGCGCTACGAGGGCGACACGGTGGTCTATATCACCGTGCCGGATCCCGCCGCGGCGAAGGCGGCGCCCTCGACGACGCCGTCCGCGCCGGTTCCCTCGACGCCGCCCGTCGCGCCGGTTCCGAGCACGCCGCCCCAGCCCTAGCGGGGCGGGGCGAGGGCCGGCGGCGGCGGCCTGCCGTCGGTCAGCGAGAACAGGCCCATCGACGCGGCCGGGATGGACAGGATCAGCTGCAGGCCGATCAGCCAGGTGACGATCGACACGGCGGCGAGAGTGAAGCGCACCGAGCTCTGGCGGAACACCTGGCCGATGCCGCCGAAGAACATGGCGGTGGCCAGCACCACGCCCGCGCGATTGTAGGCGTAGGAGGTGCGGCTGGCCGCTTCACCCAGGGCGAACTGGCTCTCGGCCTCCTTCTCGGCCCGTTCCGCCTCGGCGAAGCCGGGAGGATGGTAGCTGTCCATGGCGAACGGGGTCGGGGGCGCCTTGGGGTCGCTGAACGGACGGGTGTCCAGCCAGGCTTCGAACTGATCGTGGAAGTTCGCCGGCATGCGGGTGCGGTAGAACTGCGCCAAGGCGTCATTGCCGCGGCTCTTGGCCTCGATCCAGTCGCTGAACAGATCGATCTGCACGGCGCGGACCATGTCGCCTTCGAACCTGGCCCTCGAGGCCGCGCCGCGCTCGAAGTTCGCGCGGCCGAAATGGACGCTCTGCATGCCGTTCCACATCGCGCCCTGGTGGCTGGCCCACGAGGCCATCAGGCCGGCGACCGACAGGACGATGGCGGTCACCGTCTCGATCAGGCTGGCCCTCGCCGAGGCGGCCGCCGCGCTGTCGTTCGCATCGGTCTTGCGGATCATCCTCGTCCTCCGCGGGTCCCGTCCGAAGAAGGGCCCCGCACGGATGCGGGGCCAGTTCCGAAGGCGTTGAAAACCTCCTGGTCCACCCAGGGGAGGGAGGAGGGCGGACCGTGCAAACTCGCGCTCAACGCGGGGCGCGGCGATCCGTGATTACCCTGACGGCGGCCACGGAGACGCCGGGGGCGGCCGGTCCGCGGGGGCGGCGGCGAGGCGAGGTGGCGGGGGGCCTGGACCCGATGGGCAACGCGGCGACGACGACCGTGCCGCGACCCGGGCAGGAGATCTCGACCCGGCCCTTCAACTGGGTCGCGCGCGTGCGCATTCCGGCCAGGCCGACTCCCGACTCCAGCTCCGCCGGCTCGCCCCGCAGCAGGGCCTCCACGCCCTTGCCGTCGTCGCTGACCCGCACGGTGAGGACGCCGCGCTCGCTGATCAGCTCCACGTCCGCGTGCTGAGCATCGGCGTGCCGGTAGACGTTGGAGAGCGCCTCCTGGACGATGCGATAGGCCGCGTGCTGAACGGGCGCCGGCGCCGCGTCGATCGGGCCGCGGATCAGCACGCCGACGGTCAGGCCGGTGCGCGCGCCGAAGCCGTTCACGAACCCGCTCACCGCGCGCGACAGCCCGTTCTGCTCCAGGCCGGCGGGCTTGATCAGGTGGGAGAGGACGCGGATCTCCTTGACGACCTCGCCGATCGACATCGACATGTCCTCGAGCACTTCGGCCGCCTTGTCTTCCGAGACCAGCGGCCGCAACCGTCCCAGCGACAGGTTCAGCGCCGCCAGGTGCTGGCAGGTGGAGTCGTGCAGCTCCAGGGTGATGCGCGCGCGCTCCTCCTCCTGGGCGGCCAGAAGATCGCAGGCGCGGATCATCGACAGGCGATCCCTTCCCGGCGACTTCGGCAAGCGGGCCCAAGACGGTCCAAGGGCGGTCTGGTCTTGCCGGTGGGACATCTTGAGAGTCCTTACTGTTGGCGCACGGATGGAACGACCCGAGGATCCTAAGGCGCGGTCCCCGCGAACTGTCCCGCGTCGTTGATCGGCGCGCGGGCCTTCAACTCGTTGAGGCCCCGAATACTAAGTTCGGCCCACCGCTCGACCAGTCGCCGGAAATCCATGCGGTTGGTCATGCGGTTGCGCTGGCCGATCGTATTGTCGCCGGCCAGGCGCCGATCGATGGCGCGGCCCAGCAAGGCGTTAGTCTGCGAGTCCCGCACCTCCACGAAATAGGTCGCCTCGCCGGCCTCGTTGGCGAAGGTGTAGGTGCGGCCGGGCTCCATGGTGTCCGGCGCCGTCACGCGGATATCGAGCACGCCCGTTCTCAGCAGCAGCACGTCCGGTCCCGCCTCGGTGACCACCGGATAGCCGCCCTTGTTGAATTCCTCCGCGAAGATGCCGCCCGCGGCGGTGACGCCTTGGGCGATGGCCTTCTGAACGTCCTTTTCGGAGATGTCTCGAGAGATGCCGATGCCCTGGCTGTTGTAGTCGCGGCGCCAATTCTTTTCGACCGACACCTCTGTAGGGGCGAGCATGACCTTGGTGTAGCCGGTGAAGGTCGCGCCCGGCGCGAGATAGACCAGGTCGAAACGCTTGGACTTGACCTGCAGCAGGCCATCCCAGGTCTTGGGCGGCTTGGCGGCCAGCGCCGGTGTGGCGGTGACGGTGGCGGTGGCGAACGCCAAGAGCGCCGCCGGAAGAAGCTGTCGACGATCCATGTTTTTCGGCCTCGATCTGCTGAACCTAGGCAGCACCTTGCCGACGAGGACCACCATCGGGGAAAACCCTCGGACCGGCGCCGCACACCCCCAGGTAGCTTGTCGGGTTTCGATCCCTCAGAAGGCGTATCGGACGCGCAGGGCCACCACATCCAGCGTTTGCCCGATCTGGACGCCGACCGGCGGGGTCAGGGGGGCGGCGCCGAAGGGCTCTGGGTTGTCGGGACCGGCCGGGTTCAGGCGGTCCACCCGCACGTGCATGACGTTCAGCATCAGGCGGATCCGGTCGGAGGGATACCAGTTCAGCGCCCCGCTGAGGATGGCCTGGTCGCCGCCCCGGACGCCGCCGGGCGGCGGCGGCGCGCCGAGATCGCCGGCGTTCCAATTGGCGTCCATCCGGCTGTAGCGGAAGGCCAGCTCCCAGGCGCCCCAGCCGCCGGCGCGCAGGGGGCGCCGGGTCTTGGGTCGTCCGAACACGGCGCGCGTCTGGTCGAAGCGTCGCGCCTCGCCGGTCAGCATCCAACTGCCTTCCACGTAGAAGCCGAAGAAACGCGGATCGCCCGCCGCCTCGGCCTCCGCCCGCGTCACCGCGAAGTGGAAGAGCTCGGCCTGCAGGAACAGGTTGCGGCGACGGGCGGCGAACTCCAGGCCCAGCACCCGGGCGTGGTCCGCGATGATCTCGCCAGTGTCGAGCAGGGGCGTGTCGTCGACCCTCACCTCCGGCGTGGCGGCCAGTCGGACGCCGACCCCTCGCGACTTCTGGCTCTCGCCGGGGGACAGCACATAGATCAGCGATCCGCCCACATGCAGGCTGGAGTCCGCCGTCGGATAGAAGGCCCGCGACGTTCGCCCGATGATCGCCCCCCTGGGCGAGCGGTCGTCCGTGTGCAGCACGGGTCCCGTCAGGCTGACGGCGGTCATCCAATTGCGGGTCGCGCGCCGCACGGTGAGGCCCAGGCGACCGTCGCCGCCGCCCAGGCTCCGCGCCAGGTTGGCCGCTGTCGCCCTTTCCAGGAAAGGATTGGCGTCGGTGCTGGTCGCGTCTTCCATGTTGGAGAGCTGGGGATAGGCGCCGACGATCAGCACATATGGCGCGAAGCGGCTGTAGCGGGCCCAGACCTCGGCGATGCGGGCCTCGCCCTGCTCGTCGCGGCCGCCGATGTCGAACATGGCGCGATACGAGAGGTTGTCGCCCCACTGGCCTTCGCCGCCCAGGCGGGCCTTGCGCAGGTAGGAGCCGTCGGCCAGGGCCCGGGCGTTCGGGGCGTCACCGCTGCCGATCGGGCCGCGCCGGAAGTCGGTCTCCAGCGGGCCGGCGGGGTCCTGGGTGTAGTCGGCGGCGTCGAACTGCACATAGCCCCGGAAGGTCCAGGGCCCCAGGCTGAAGTCCTGGTCGAGCACCGAGAGCAGCTTCAGGGGGACGGCCAGGAGGCCGCTGGGCGTTTCCGCCTGGGCCTCCGCCGAAGCAGCCTTCTGCCGGCCTTGCCCGGCGGCGGGGACGGGAGGCGTGGGGGTGGCGCCGCTGGCCTGGGGAGGCGGCTCGCCCGGCGCCGGCGTCGTTGCGAGCGCCGCCGCGACGAGCAGCGCCAGGGTCAGAACCGGTCTCCGGCGAGGCGAAGGCGCGAAGCCGTTGGGTGGCCGGCGACGGAGCGGGGGTAGGTCATGGGAAGCCTCCGGGTTTGTCGCCACCGTCGGGTGGGCCGGAGGCCTCGGCCATCGGGCGTATTCCCGAGCCGCCGGGGCGCCGACGCCCGAGCCGCGTCGCATCGCGACGCTCGGCCGGTGGCAGGCGAGGCCCGGGCAATCCACCTCCGGGCGTATCAGGCGTTCACCGGATATTTTTCGCCGTGGGTCGGCTCCTAACCTGAGACGTGACGAGCGGGCCAAGCCCGCCGATCACCGGGTCTTACGAGAGGGGCGACAAGATGAGACTTCTCCATGGGCGGCTCGGGCCGTTGCTGGCGGCGACCGCGATCGTGGGCTTCGCCGGCGCGGCGCAGGCGGCCGACGAGCCGAAGTTCGAAGTCTATGGCTTCGCGCAAGTCGACTTCACCCAGGATTTCATGCGGGTGAATCCGAAATGGGACGACGCCCTGAGGCCCTCGAAGATCCCGACCACGGAAGACACCTTCGGCGACAACGGCCAGACCTCGATCAGCGTCAAGCAGAGCCGGTTCGGCGTGCAGGCGCAGCAGGAGATCGCCGGCAAGCCCCTGAAGGTGAAGTTCGAGTTCGACCTGTTCGGGGTCGGCGGCGATGAGGGCCAGACGACCTTCCGTCTCCGCCACGCCTACGGCCAGTGGGGCCCGGTGCTCGCCGGCCAGACCAACAGCGTGTTCATGGATGGCGACATCTTCCCCAACACGATCGAATACTGGGGACCGACGGGGATGGTGTTCGTGCGCACCCCGCAGATCCGCTACACCTTCACGTCGGGCGCCAGCCTGTTCGCGATCGCGGTCGAGAAGCCCGGCAACGACATCGACCCGGGCAATATCCGCACCGTCGATCCGGCGCTCGGCGACGACCTGCAGGGCGATGAGGAGTTGCCCGACCTGACCGGTCATTACCGCTACGCGGGCGACTGGGGCCACGTGCAGTTGGCGGGCATCCTGCGCCGCGTCGGCTATGAAACGGCCGGCACGCCCAACAACGAGCCTTCGTCCCACAAGATGGGCTGGGGCCTGAACCTGACCTCCAACATCAAGGCCGGCCAGAAGGACGTCGTCCACCTGGGCGTCGTCTATGGTGAAGGCATCGCCAGCTACATGAACGACGGCGGCACCGACATGGGCCCCAAGGCCAAGCCCGGGATCTCGCAGCCGATCGTCGGCGCGCCGCCCGTGCCGCCCGGCTCGCTGTACGGCGACGTGCTGCCGCTGCTGGGCCTGACCGCCTACTACGATCACTACTGGAACGACCAGTGGAGCAGCTCCGTCGGCTGGAGCATGACCAAGGTCGACAACACCAACTTCCAGGCGGCGGACGCCTACCAGACGGGGCAGTACGCCTCGGCCAACGTCCTCTACACGCCCGATCCGCGGATCCTGGTCGGCGCCGAGCTGCTGTGGGGCGAGCGCGAGGACTTCAACGACAACAAGGGCGACGATCTGCGGATCCAGGTGTCCTTCAAATACAGCTTCTCGAGCAACGATTTCAAATAATTAGCACACTGGAGGGCAATCCGATGTTGCAACGAAACGCCTCGCGCCGGGACCTCGCCAGAGGGATCGCCGCTCTCGGTTTCGGCCTGACGGCGGGCGCCGGACTGGTCGCCGCGCCGGCCTTCGCCCAGCCCAGCGGCGCCGCCGCGGCGGAGGCCGCGGTCAAGGCCGCCTACGACAAGTTCAAGGGCCTCAACGAAGGCAAGAACGCCGACTACATCCCCGCCCTGGCCAAGGTGCCGTCCAACTATTTCGGCATCGCCCTGGCCACGCCGCAGGGGGCGCTGTCGACCGCCGGCGACATCACGCCGACCTTCTCGATCCAGTCGATCTCCAAGGTCTTCACCCTGGCCCTGGTGTTCCAGGAATCCGGCGAGGATCTGATCGAGAACAACATCGGCGTGGACGCCACGGGCCAGGTGTTCAACTCGATCGTCGCGGTCGAGCAGTATCGCGGCAAGGAGATGAACCCGCTGGTCAATCCCGGCGCCATCGCCACCACCGGCCTGGTCAAGGGCTCGCCCGAGGAGGTCTGGAAGAAGATCCTGGCGCTGCATTCGGACTTCGCCGGCCGCCAGCTGTCGGTCGACCAGGAGGTCTACAAGTCCGAGGCCGACACCAACCAGCGCAACCGCGCCATCGGGGCGCTGATGTGGGCCTATGAGCGGTTCTCCAGCGATCCGGCCGTGGCCACCGACATCTACACGCGTCAGTGCGC
>NZ_JBFTZS010000020.1:0-21611 GCF_056406675.1 Caulobacter sp. P1_B12_2
GCGGGGGCCTTGGCGACCGGGGCGGCCGCCGCGCCGCCGACCTTGAAGCGGCCGACCAGGGTGGCCAGCTCGCCGGCCTCGCCCTTCAGCGAGTGGGTTGCGGCGGTGGCTTCCTCGACCATGGCGGCGTTTTGCTGAACCACCTGGTCCATCTGGTTCACCGCCACATTGACCTGATGTAGGCCGGTCGACTGCTCCTGGGCCGAGGAGGCGATCTCCTTGACCAGACTGTCGATCGAGGCGACCTGGGCGACGATGGCGCGCAGGGCCTCGCCCGTCTGGCCGACCAGGCTGACGCCCGCGCCGACCTGCTGGGTCGAGGTGGCGATCAGGCCCTTGATCTCCTTGGCCGCGTCGGCCGAGCGCKGGGCGAGCGCTCGCACTTCCTGGGCGACGACCGCGAAGCCGCGGCCGGCGTCGCCCGCCCGCGCGGCTTCGACGCCGGCGTTCAGGGCCAGCAAGTTGGTCTGGAAGGCGATCTCGTCGATGACGCCGATGATCTGGCTGACCTGTTGCGAGGACGCCTCGATCTCGGTCATGGCGCTGACCGCCTGGGCGACGATCTGGCCCGACTTCTCGGCGCCGGTGCGGGCAGTGGCCACCAGGCTGGAGACCTCGTTGGCGCCGGTCGCGGTCTTGCGGACCGTGGCGGTGATCTCGTCCAGRGCGGCGGCGGTTTCCTCCAGCGAGGCGGCCTGCTGCTCGGTGCGGCGCGACAGATCGTCGGAGGCCGAGGCGATCTCGTCCGAGCCCGAGCGGATGCCGCCCGTGGCGTTGTTGATGCCGCGCATCGCGTCCTGCAGGCGGTCGGCGGCGACGTTGAAGTCGGTCTTCAGCTGTTGGGTCTTGGCGGCGAAGTCGAGGGTGATGCGGTGGGTCAGGTCGCCGTTGGCCAGGTGATCCAGGGCCTGGCCCAGGGCCCCGACGGCCACGGCGTCGGCCTGGGCCTCGGCGGCCTTCTCGGCTTCGCGCTGGGCGCGCTCGGCCTCGGTCTGGCGGCGCTGCTCGACGGTCTCGCCTTCGAGGCGTTGCTTGGCGATGGCGGCGTCCTTGAAGCTCAGCACGGCGTCGGCCATCTGGCCGACTTCGTCCTTGCGGCCGACGGCCGGCACCTCGACGCTGTTGTCACCCGAGGCCAGGCGACGCATGACGGCGGTCATCAGCGACACCGGCGCGCCGATGGTCGCGGTCAGCAACCAGCCCATCAGGCCAGCGATGATCAGGGCGGCCACGCCGCCGAGGGCCAACGAGGTGGTCGCCAGGTCCTGGGCGCCCTTTTGCTCCTTGGTGCGGACGGCCACGCGTTCGGCGGCGGCGTCGACGAGTTCACCCTGGACGCCGCGGATCGTCTTGAGGCTGTGCTTTCCCGTCAACTCGGCGGCCTGGGCCTTGCCGGCGACAGGGTCGTTCATGGCGGCGAGGGTCGGTTCGGCGATTTCGGTCCGCCACGCGATCATCGCCGCGCGCAGACGCTGGATGCGTTCCTTCTGGGCGGCGACCGTGGTCTTGGCCTCGAAGGCGTCCAGCGCCTTGTCGAAGTCTCCGCCTCGGGTGTGATAGTCGTCGAGGAACTTGGGATCGCCCATCAGGGCGTAGCCGCGCAGCGCGTTCTGCTGTTCGAGAACCAGGGTCATCAGCTCTTCGGCCTTGGCGGAGAGCGTCAGGCTGCGTTGGCTGGAGGTCGAGGCGTCTTCGATGCGCTGAAGGCTGGTGAAGACAGCGCCTGAGGAGATCACGAAGGCCAGGATCAAGGCGCCGAACGCCAGCCCGAGCTTGGTCGAAATCTTCAAATCTTGAAATCGCATCGCCGCCTGCCCGCAACTGTTTCAGTCCACGAGCAGGGTTTCGGTGACAACGATTAAGGTTACGTTGCGTAACCCGTAAATATCGCTGTTATTTCAATGCTATAATTGTGACAGTACTGCGTCGCCCATCTGAACAGTACTCAAATCGCCGCCGAGATCACGGGTGCGGGCGCCCTTGTCCAGGGCGGTCTTGACTGCCGCCAGCAAGATGTCGGCGGCGTCGGCGCGGTTCAGCGACCAGCGCAGGGCCATCTCGAACGACAGGATGGCGGCCAGCGGATTGGCCACGCCCTTGCCGGCGATGTCGGGGGCCGAGCCGTGGATGGGCTCGTACAGGCCCGGCTTGCCCGCCGCGCCGAGGGCCGCCGAGGGCAGCATGCCCAGCGAGCCGGTCAGCATGGCGGCGGCGTCCGACAGGATGTCGCCGAACAGGTTGTCGGTGACGATGACGTCGAACTGCTTGGGCGCGCGGACCAGCTGCATGGCGCAGTTGTCGGCCAGGATGTGCTCCAGCTGGACGTCGGCGTAGTCGCGGGCGTGCAGGTCGGTGACCACCTGTTTCCACAGCAGGCCGCTTTCCATGACGTTCGACTTCTCGGCCGAGGCCACGCGGTTGCCGCGGCCGCGGGCCAGCTCGAAGGCCACGCGCGACACGCGCTCGATTTCGGCGGTGGTGTAGACCTGGGTGTCGACGCCGCGCTTCTGGCCGTTGCCGAGATCCTCGATGCCGCGCGGCTGGCCGAAATAGACGCCGCCCGTCAGTTCACGGACGAACATGATGTCCAGGCCCGAGACCAGCTCGCGCTTGAGGCTGGAGGCGTCGGCCAGGGCTTCGAAGCAATAGGCCGGGCGCAGGTTGGCGTAGACGTCCATGGCCTTGCGCAGGTTCAGCAGGCCGGCTTCCGGGCGCAGGTGGCGCGGGGCGTTCGCCCATTGCGGGCCGCCGACCGCGCCCATCAGCACCGCGTCGCTGGCCAGGGCCGCGTCGCGGACCTCGTCGGTCAGGGGCGTTCCGTGGGCGTCATAGCTGGCGCCGCCATAGATCCGCTCCTCGATGTTCAGGTCGGGAACGAGGACGGCGGCCACGCGGCGAACCTGGGCGCAGACCTCGGGGCCGATCCCGTCGCCGGGCAGGAGCAGAAGCGTGGACATCGGAGAGCTCTCTTCAGATTTCGCGGTAGTCGGAGACGTCGAACGACGACATGCGGCGGTCGTGAACGCCCAGTTCGGGGAAGCACGCACGCCAGGCGGCCATGTGCGGGCTGGCGCGGTGGAAGGCCAGGGCGTCTTCGTCGACGAAATGCTCGTAGACCCGGATCAGGCCGGGATCGAGCGGGTCCTCGCTGAGCGCGTAGTCCAGGCAGCCCGGCTCGCCCCGGCTGCCCTCGACCTGGGCCCGCAGGTGCGGTCGCAGGTCGGCCAGGCGCTCGGGCGCGACGCGGATCGTGCCGGCGAGGATGAGGGTCATGGGTGTGTGTCCCGATGAGGCGAGGCTGTGCGTCCTTCGAGGCTTGGCTGCGCCTCGCACCTCAGGATGAGGGAAGCAGCAAAACGCTCCTCATCCTGAGGCGCCCGCGTAGCGGGCCTCGAAGGACGCAAGGCGCTCAAGCTTCCAACCACGGTCGGTCCAGCGCCCGCTTGCTCTCATAGACGTCGATGTCGGCGCCGTGCATCAGCGTCTCGCCGATGAAGTCCAGGCCCCTGAGCATCTTGTCCTTGCGCACGGGATCGATGTCGAAGTGGAAGCTCTTGCCCGAGGGCGAGATCACCGTCTGCTCGGCCAGGTCGATGCTGACCATGTGGTTGCCGCCCTTGGCCTCGTCCATCAGCTGAGCGACTTCCTCGGGCTTCAGCACCACCGGCAGCAGGCCGTTGTTGAAGCAGTTGTTGTTGAAGATGTCGGCGAAGCTGGTCGAGATCACGCACAGGATCCCGAAGTCCATCAGCGCCCAGGGGGCGTGCTCGCGCGACGATCCGCAGCCGAAGTTGTCACCGGCGATCAGCACGGACGAGCCCTTGTACTCCGGCCTGTTGAGCACGAAGTCGGCGATTTCGTTCCCGTCGCCGTCGAAACGGAAATCGTAGAACAGGCCCTTGGCTAGGCCCTCGCGCTCGACGGTCTTGAGGAACTGCTTGGGGATGATCTGGTCGGTGTCGATATTGGCCAGCGACAGCGGCGCCGCGCGGCCGTCGAGGCGGGTGAAGGCCTGCATCAGACGGTCTCCTCCAGGAAGGTGCGCACATCGACCAGGTGGCCAGCGATCGCCGCCGCCGCCGCCATGGCGGGCGAGACCAGGTGGGTGCGGCCGGCGCGGCCCTGGCGACCTTCGAAGTTGCGGTTGCTGGTCGAGGCGCAGCGCTCTTGCGGCTGCAGCTTGTCGGGGTTCATGGCCAGGCACATCGAGCAGCCCGGCTCGCGCCAGTCGAAGCCGGCGGCCTTGAAGATGGCGTCCAGGCCTTCGTCTTCCGCCTGTTCCTTCACCAGGCCCGAGCCCGGCACGACCATGGCCTTGACGTGCGGGGCCACCAGGCGGCCGTGCAGGAAGGCTTCCTGGACCACGGCGGCGGCGGCGCGCATGTCCTCGATCCGGCTGTTGGTGCACGAGCCGATGAAGACGCGGTCGATGCGGGCTTCGCTGATCGGCTGGCCGGCGGTCAGGCCCATATAGTCCAGCGCCCGGTGGGCGGCGGCGCGCTTGTCGGGCGTGGCGAAGCTTTCCGGGTCGGGCACGTTTCCGGTCACCGGGATCACGTCCTCGGGCGAGGTGCCCCAGGTGACCATCGGGACCAGGGCCGAGCCGTCGATCACCACGGTGCGGTCGAAATAGGCGTCCGCGTCGCTGACGAAGCTCTTCCAGTACGACAGGGCCATGTCCCACGCGGCGCCCTTCGGCGCAGAGGGTTTGCCCAGGATATAGGCGAAGGTCTTGTTGTCCGGCGCGACCAGGCCGGCCTTGGCGCCGCCCTCGATGGTCAGGTTGCACAGGGTCATGCGGCCTTCCATCGACAGGTCGCGCACCACGGGTCCGGCAAATTCGATGACATAGCCGGTGCCGCCGGCCGTGCCGATCTCGCCGATCACGGCCAGGGCAACGTCCTTGGCGGTGACGCCGGGTCCCAGCTGGCCGTCAACGCGAACCAGCAGGTTCTTGGCCTTCTCCTGGCGCAGGGTCTGGGTGGCCAGGACGTGCTCGACCTCTGACGTGCCGATGCCGTGGGCCAGGGCCCCGAAGGCGCCGTGGGTCGAGGTGTGGCTGTCGCCKCAGACGATGGTCATGCCCGGCTGGGTGCGGCCCTGCTCGGGACCGACCACGTGGACGATCCCGTTGCGGATGTCGCCCATCGGGAAGAATTCGATGCCGTTGTCCGCCACGTTGCGGGCCAGGGTCTTGAGCTGCAGCTTGGCTTCGTCGTCGGCCACGGCGTCGACGCCCAGGGCCTGGCCCTCGGTCGGAATGTTGTGGTCGGCGACGGCGAGCGTGCGGTCGGGCCGGCGCACCTTGCGGCCGGCCGCGCGAAGCCCGGCGAAGGCCTGCGGGGTGGTCACCTCGTGGATGAGGTGCAGGTCGATATAGAGGATCGCTTCGCCGTCCTGTTGGCTGACGACGTGGGCGTCCCAGATCTTATCGTAAAGGGTCTTTGGTGCGGAGGTCATGATACCCGCGCATCTAGGCCTTGAGGGCGGGCGCGTAAAGCACCCAAGCGCTCAAAATCGACGGCTGTCAGCCGGAAGGAAGATCAATCCTGCCCCGTCAGGGCAGAGTTGAGGCGTTATGGCGCATGTTTCTTGCCATGAATTCGCATCTGGCGGCCCGAGGGCGGCGGCGAGCGTGGTCCGGAAACGAAAGAGGGCGCGCTGTCGTGGCGCGCCCTCGTGTCGTTTTTTGGCTTCGTGACCTGAGATCCTTGAAGCCGGCCGCACCTTGCAAAGGAGCGGTCTGAAAGCCCGTCGCAAAGCGGTGGGGGTGGTTAATATAACCAACAAAACCAATGTTCTGTCAAGTCCGTGCGCCCGCACGCAAGCTTGGCCATGAACGCCCTTGCCCACAAAGAAAAAGGCCCCGGCGTTTCCGCCAGGGCCTCAAATCTTTCGCGAAAAGCGTCAGGCCTATTCGGCGATGACGGTCTTTTCCTTGCGGATCGTCTGGCGCTCGGCGATCCGGGCCGACTTACCGCGACGGTCGCGCAGGTAGTACAGCTTGGCGCGACGGACGACGCCGCGACGCTTGACTTCGATGCTTTCGATGCTCGGCGAGAGCAGGGGGAACAGACGCTCCACGCCTTCGCCGAACGAGATCTTGCGGACGGTGAAGCTCTCGTGGATGCCGCCGCCCGAACGGGCGATGCAGACGCCTTCATAGGCCTGGACGCGCTCGCGCTCGCCTTCCTTGATGCGGACGTTGACGCGCAGGGTGTCGCCCGGCTCGAAGTCCGGAATGGCGCGGGCCGACAGCAGACGCTGGGCTTCTTCGCGCTCGAGTTCCTTGATGATGTTAGCAGCCATAACTCTAGTCTCCTTTGGGCTTACCCGTTTTCGGGCCGCCTTTTGCCTGTTGATTGGCGAGATGCGCTTCCCAAAGATCGGGCCGCCGCTCGCGGGTGGTCTCTTCACGCATACTGGACCGCCACTGGGCCACCTTCTTGTGGTCGCCCGACAGCAGCACCTCGGGGATATCCAATCCTTCGAACGTCCGCGGTCGCGTGTACTGCGGATGCTCCAGGAGGCCGTCCTCGAAGCTTTCTTCCTGCGTGCTCTCGAAATTGCCCAGAACCCCTGGAGCCAATCGAACGCACGCCTCGATCACGACCATCGCCGCCGCCTCGCCACCGGCAAGGACCGCGTCTCCGACCGAGACCTCCTCGAACCCCCGGGCGTCGAGCACCCGCTGGTCCACCCCCTCGAAACGGCCGCACAGGACGATAACGCCCGGCGCTTTGGCCCATTCCTTGACGCGCGCCTGGGTCAGGGGCCGACCCCGGGCGCTCATGTACAAAAGCGGCCGCCCACCGATCTCCACGCTGTCTAGCGCGGCGGCGATGACGTCCGCTTTTAACACTGCTCCTACGCCTCCACCCGCGGGGGTGTCGTCGAGGAAGCCGCGCTTATCCTTGGAAAACCCCCGAATGTCCAGTGTTTCCAATCGCCACAGGTCCTGTTCCTTCCACGACGTGCCGATCAGCGAGACGCCGAGCGGGCCGGGAAAGGCCTCGGGGAACATGGTCAGGACGGTGGCGGTGAACGGCATGGGCGCTCCATAGCGCCCAAAGCCCTCCAAAATCTAGGTCAGGCCAAAATCTTGGCCTGCGAAGATGTCTAGGTAAGAATGGTTTTGGGAAGGGGTTTGCCGGCCTCGGCAGGCATCAGCGGCGGAGTCAGCTTGACCGGCTCGCTCGTCATGTCTGCAGGGGGCGCGACGTGATGAACGGGCGCCACGGCCAGCACGGCGGCGGTGGTCAGGGTGGCGGCGACGAGCGCCGCACCGGCACGGATCTTCTTCCATGAAACCATGGGCCAGGGTCTTCCTGTGTTTCGGGTCGTTCAAACCAAAGCCCGGGAAAGGGGGAGGTTCCCGTTTTTTTGACCTCGGCGAACTTCCTGCCTCTAGGCGAGGCGATTGACCTCGCCAAGGCGGCAATACGACGCGCCGGCCTCATTTCGGCGACCGCCGCTCTGGTGGGCAATCGCCGCCAAAGGGTGTCAGCAGCGGGTCATCAAGGTCCGATTTCCGCGAGACGACTAGGGCTGGATTGCCCAATAGTCCGTTCGCCAGATCCCGGAGCCGCCGTCATGACCACGACCGCCGACCAGTTCCACGCCCTGCACGCCGGTCCGGACGTGCTGCTCCTTCCCAACGCCTGGGACGCGGCCAGCGCCGCCCTGATGGAGGACGCCGGCGCCAAGGCCGTCGCCACCTCCAGCGCCGCGGTGGCCTGGGCGCGAGGCTACGCCGACGGGGACAAGGTTCCGGTCGCGGCCGTCATCGACACCGTCGCCGGCATCGCCCGGGTGGTGTCGGTTCCGGTCACCGCCGATCTCGAGGGCGGGTACACCGACGACCTGCCGACCCTGGCCGAAACCATCAAGGCGGTGGTGGGCGCGGGCGCCGTCGGGATCAATTTCGAGGACGGCCGCCGCGATCCGACGCTTCACGCCCGCAAGATCGAGACCGCCCGCGCCGCMGCCGGCCAGGCTGGGGTCGACCTGTTCATCAACGCCCGCACCGATGTCTACCTGGCCAAGCTGGCCGAGGGCGAGGCGGCTTTGGCCGAAGCCCTGCGCCGGGCGGCCCTCTATGCCGACGCGGGGGCGAGCGGGATCTTCGTGCCCCTGCCGATCGAGGAGGACCTTCTGGCGCAGCTGGCCGCCGGGATCGCCTTGCCGCTCAACGTCATGGGTCGCCCAGGCATGCCAACGGCCGAGCGCCTGGCGCAACTGGGCGTGCGCCGGCTAAGCTCGGCCACCGGCCCGTTCAATGCGGCCTATGGCGCGATGCTGTCGGGCACTAGGGCCTTTCTGGCGGACGGCGACACCACCGGCTACGCGGCCTTCGGCAAGGACCTGCCCAACCTGAACGCCCGGTTGGGCTGAAGCCGGCGTCTGAGGTGTTTCCGCCTCGCTCGCGACCGCCTATCTTCCGGCCATGACCGACACCCTCGCGCCCGATTCCGCCGCTGCTCCGGAAGCAGACCGTCCCCTGACCCAGGACGGCCCCGCCGTGCGGCTGTTCCTGGTGGACGGCTCGGCCTATCTGTTCCGCGCCTACCACGCCCTGCCGCCGCTGACCCGCAAGAGCGACGGCCTGCCGGTGGGGGCGGTCCAGGGCTTCTGCAACATGCTGTGGAAGCTGATGCGCGACATGCAGGGCGACGCGCYCACCCACCTGGCGGTGATCTGGGACCATTCGGAAAAGACGTTCCGCAACACCCTCTACGACAAGTACAAGGCGCACCGGCCGCCGCCGCCCGAGGACCTGATCCCGCAGTTCCCGCTGGTGCGCGAGGCGACGCGGGCCTTCGGCGTGCCCGCCATCGAGCTGCCCGGCTACGAGGCCGACGACCTGATCGCCGCCTATGCCTGCAAGGTGCGCGACATGGGCGGCGAGGCGGTGATCGTCTCGTCCGACAAGGACCTGATGCAGCTGGTCGGCGAGGGCGTGTCGATGTTCGACCCGATGAAGGGTCTGCGCATCGACCGCGAGCAGGTGTTCGAGAAGTTCGGCGTCTATCCGGAAAAGGTGGTCGACGTTCAGGCCCTGTGCGGCGACAGCGTCGACAACGTGCCCGGCGCCCCCGGCATCGGCATCAAGACCGCCGCCCAGCTGATCACCGAATACGGCGACCTCGACACGCTGTTGGAGCGGGCCGGCGAGATCAAGCAACCCAAGCGCCGCGAGACCCTGATCGAATTCGCCGACCAGATCCGTCTGTCGCGCCAGCTGGTCAAGCTGGACTGCGACACGCCCCTGCCAGAGCCGATCGACGACCTGGTCGTGCGCGAGCCCGACAAGCAGGTGCTGGCCGACTTCCTGGAGCTGATGGAGTTCCGCTCCCTGGCCCGCCGAGTGGGCGACGGCAACGCCTCGGCCGCGCCGCGCACCTTGGACCGTCCCGCCGCAACGCCGACCGCGCCGGTTCTGGGTGTCTCCTACATGGGCGCCGCCGCCCGGGCTGCGGCCAATCCGGTCGCCGAACCGGCCAGCGTCGATCACGCCGCCTATGTCCGCATCCAGGATCTGGAGACCCTCAACGCCTGGGTCGCCAAGGCCACGGCCAGGGGGATCGTCGCCTTCGACACCGAGACCGACGCCCTGTCTTCAGCCACCGCCGCCCTGTGCGGCGTGTCGCTGGCGATTTCGCCCGGCGAGGCCTGCTACATCCCGTTCGGCCACTGCGAGAAGGACRGCCTGGCCCTGGAGGCCGCGGCGGACCTGGTCCAGATCCCCGAAGCCGACGCGCTGGCCGCCCTGAAGCCGCTGCTGGAAGATCCGGCGGTGCTGAAGATCGCCCAGAACGCCAAGTACGACATCGCCGTCCTGGCCCGTCACGGCATCGACGTGTCGCCGATCGAGGACACCATGCTGATCAGCTACGTGCTGGAGGCGGGACTTCACGGCCACGGCATGGACGAGCTGTCGGAGCTGTGGCTGGGCCACAAGCCCATTCCGTTCAAGCAGGTGGCCGGCTCGGGGAAGGGCCAGATCAGCTTCAAGCATGTGGGCCTGGCCGAGGCCACGGCCTATGCCGCCGAGGACGCCGACGTCACCCTGCGGCTCTACAATGTGCTCAAGCCCCGCCTGGCCGCCGAGGGTCTGCTGACGGTCTACGAGACCCTGGAGCGCCCGCTGCCGACCGTGCTGGCGGCGATGGAGAACGACGGCATCCGCGTCGATCCCGACACCCTGCGGCGGCTGTCCAACGAGTTCTCGATGCGCATGGCGCAGTTCGAGGCCAAGGCCCAGGAACTGGTCGGCCGCCCGTTCAACCTGGGCAGCCCCAAGCAGATCGGCGACGTGCTGTTCGGCGAGATGGCGCTGAAGGGCGGCAAGAAGACCGCCACCGGCCAATGGTCGACCGACAGCGACGTGCTTGAGGCCCTGGCCAACGAGCACGAGCTGCCGCGCGTGCTGCTGGACTGGCGCCAGCTGTCCAAGCTGAAGGGCACCTATACCGAGAACCTGATCGCGGCCATCGCGCCGGGCGGCGGCAACCGGGTGCACACCTCCTACGCCCTGGCCTCGACCACGACCGGCCGTCTGTCGTCGTCCGACCCCAACCTGCAGAACATCCCGATCCGCACCGAGGAAGGCCGCAAGATCCGCAAGGCCTTCGTGGCCGCGCCGGGCAAGGTGCTGATCAGCGCCGACTACAGCCAGATCGAACTGCGCCTGCTGGCCCACATCGGCGACATTCCCCAACTGAAGAAGGCCTTCCAGGACGGCCTGGACATCCACGCCATGACCGCGTCGGAGATGTTCAACGTGCCGATCGAGGGCATGCCCAGCGAGGTCCGCCGCCGGGCCAAGGCCATCAATTTCGGCATCGTCTACGGCATCAGCGCCTTCGGTCTGGCCAACCAGCTGTCGATCCCGCAGGGCGAGGCTGGGGCCTATATCAAGACCTATTTCGAGCGATTCCCGGGCATCCAGGCCTATATGGAGGCGACGAAAGCCTTCGTGCGCGAGCACGGCTACGTCAGCACCATCTTCGGCCGGAAGATCAACATCCCCGACATCGGCGGCAAGTCGGTGGCCCACCGGCAGTTCGCCGAGCGGGCGGCGATCAACGCCCCGATCCAGGGCGCGGCGGCCGACGTCATGCGCCGGGCCATGATCCGCATGCCGGGGGCGCTGAAGGCGGCGGGGCTCTTGAGCCGCATGCTGCTGCAGGTGCACGATGAACTGGTCTTCGAGGCGCCTGAGGCCGAGGCTCAGGCCACGATCGATGTCGCCCGCGAGATCATGCAGGGCGCCGCCGAACCGGCCGTGGCCATCTCGGTGCCGCTGACGGTCGAGGCCCGGGCCGCCGCCAACTGGGACGAGGCGCACTGACGCGGCGCGTCGGACAAGAATTTTTTAGCGTGGCAAGGCGCGCTACTTGAGGTTGGGTTCCGTAAGGGAAGGCATCGCCCCCCTTATGCAATACAATCTTGGATGGGAGTTTTTCACACAACGTTGTTATCGTTGAGGAATAGATTCCACCGGTGCGACGTTGCGCCACAGTACAGTTAATGTCGTGGAAACCCTGCCACCCGCACTGGTTGGTTCTACGACGCGTGCTTCTGGCTGCAGCTTAACGACCCGTGGTCCCTGAAGTCTGCGTCGCGATCTCAATCGGAGCGCGGCCCATGAACTTCGGCGACCTGAAAATTCCGCATAAACTGTTGGCGGTTTTCGCGGTGATGCTCGCCACCATCGCGATCATGGGTCTGGCCCTGTTCGTCAACCAGACGGAGTTCGAGGGGTCGGTCCAACGCACCGAGCGCGCCCATCAGGCGCTGCGCGCCGCCGACACCGCCGCCTTCCGTCTGACCCGTCAGGAAAACTCGCTGCGGGGCTTCCTGCTCTCGGCCGACGAATACTACGTCAAACGGCTGGAAGAGGCCCACAAGCCCAAGTTCCTGGCCGCCGTGGACGAGCTGCGGACCCTGGCCGCCGGCGATGAGGCCCAACTGGCCAAGATCGCCGCCGTCGACGCCGCCTACGCCAATTACCGCAAGCTGGCCATCGAACCGGGCGAGGCCTTTGGCCGCGATCCGGCCACCCACCAACAGGGCGTGGATCTGGTCAAGCACGACGGCGTCGCCGACCAGGCCGTCTCCGTGGTCGAGGACGCCATCGAGGCGATCGTCAAGGACGCCGAGGCCGTCGTCGCCACCGAAGCGGCCGCCCAGAAGAAGTCGTCGCTGGAAGCGCGCCTGACCCTGCTGATCGGGATCGGCGTCACCATCGCCATGGCCCTGGGCGGCGGTCTGCTGCTGTCGGGCGTCATCGCCGCGCCGGTGTCGGCCATGACGGCGGCCATGCGCCGCCTGGCCTCCGGCGACAACGGCGTCGGCATCCCGGCCACCGGCCGCAAGGACGAGATCGGCGAGATGGCGGCCGCCGTGGCCACCTTCAAGGAGGCCGCCCTGGCCAAGATCCGCCTGGAGGCCGCCGCCGAACAGACCCGCGTGGCCACCGAGAGCGAGCGCGCGGCCAACGACGACGAACGCCGCGTGGTCGCCGCCGAGCAGAGCGCGGTGGTCGATGAGCTGGCCTCGAACCTGGCGCGTCTGGCCCAGGGCGACCTGACCTGCCGCATCGACGCCGAGTTCACCGGCCGCTACCGCCAGCTGCGCGAGGACTTCAACCTCGCGGTCGACAAGCTGCGCGACGCCATGGGGGCCATCATCGTCTCCACCCAAGGCGTTCGCAGCGGCTCGGACGAGATCGCCGACGCCTCCGACAGCCTGGCGCGCCGCACCGAGCAGCAGGCCGCCAGCCTGGAGGAAACCGCCGCCGCCCTCGACGAGATCACCGCCACGGTCCGCAAGACCGCGTCCGGCGCCAAGGAGGCCTCCTCGGTGGTCGCCACCGCCCGCACCGACGCCGAGAAGTCGGGCCGGATCGTCAGCCAGGCGGTCCAGGCCATGACCGAGATCGAAACCTCGTCGGCCCAGGTCAGCCAGATCATCGGGGTGATCGACGAGATCGCTTTCCAGACCAACCTGCTGGCCCTGAACGCCGGCGTCGAAGCCGCCCGTGCGGGTGACGCGGGCCGCGGCTTCGCGGTCGTCGCCCAGGAAGTGCGGGCTCTCGCCCAGCRCTCGGCCGAAGCGGCCCGGGAGATCAAGACGCTGATCTCGACCTCCACCCAGCAGGTCGGGGCCGGCGTGGATCTGGTCGGCCAGACCGGCGAGGCCCTGCAGCGCATCGTCACCCAGGTGGCCTCGATCGACGAGCTGGTCACCGAAATCGCCGCCTCGGCCGTCGAGCAGTCGACGGGCCTCCAGGAGGTCAACAACGCCGTGAACCAGATGGACCAGGTCGTTCAGCAGAACGCCGCCATGGTCGAAGAGGCGACGGCGGCCAGCCACTCGCTGAAGAACGAAGCCAACCAACTGGCGGCCCTGGTCGACCGCTTCCAGGTCGGCGATGCAGCTGCGGCGGCTCCCGCTAAGCGCGCCCCCGCCGCCCGCCCGGCTCAAGCCCGGGCCGCGACCTTCGTCCGCCCCGGCCGCTCCGGCGGCGCGGCGACCGCGGTCAAGGCCGATGCGTGGGAAGAATTCTGATCGGCGTCCCCTCGACGATCAGATGAAGGAAGGCCTTCCGGTGCGCACCGGGAGGCCTTTTTCTTTGAACGCCGCTAGTACCAGCCGGCTTCGCGCAGCGTCCGGGCGTAGGCGCGGCTGACCGGGGCCTCGACGCCGTTGGCCAGGGTCAGGGTGGCGCGGCCGTCGCCGCGCTTGGCGTCGCGCACCGCCGCCTTGGCCACCCACCATGAGCGGTGGGTCTGGGCGCCCTCGATGCCCTCCAGCTCAGCCACCGCGTCCGACAGCCGCAGCAGGATCAGGTCCTGGCCCTTGGAGGTGTGCAGGCGAAGATAGTGATCCTCGGCCTCGACCGCGTAGATCTCGCCGCCGCGCAGGCGCGGGGGCAAGCGGTCCAGGAAGCGCGGCGGCGGCGCCTCGGGCGGCGCGGCGTGAGTCTCGACCGGACGTCGCGTGGCCAGGGTCATCAGGGCGGTCATGCCGCTGGTCATCACCAGGGTGACGCCGAAATAGGTCGCCACGACGCGCGGGCTGAGCGGTGAGCGGCCGCCGGCGATCYAGACCAGCACCGTGAACAGCGGGGTCAGCACCGCCACGATCACCAGCGCCCGCCACCAAGTCGAGTCCAGATCCGGCCACAGGCGGGTGACGGTCAGGGCCACCGTCGTGCCCAGCACCGCGCCCAGGGCCGACAACCCGATCCAATAGGCCAGGCGCGGGCCCAGCGGCATGTCGAAGGTGCCCAGCGCGCCGATCAGCGCCAGGAAGGCCCCGGCGACGACGGCGACGACGAGCGGGCGGACAAAACTGCGCAGGAGGGTGGTCGCTGGCGCTTCGCCAATGGCGCCGGCCCGCCGTTCACGAACTGCCGACGCTGTCTCACGCACCTTCGGATGACCCCTGTCGTCGTCGATCCTAAGCCGGATCCGACCCTGATCGCCCTAGCACGGCGCGATCGCCTCGGGAGAAACAAGATGTCCGACGCCACCCTGTCAATCGGTCCAGCCCGCTTTCTGCGCATGGTGCTTATCGGCCTGGCCGTCACCGTGGGCCTGATCCTGGCGGTCGGCGCCGCCCAGGGCCGAGGTCCGACGGCCGTGCTCGGCGGGTTCCTGCACATGAGCGGCAAGTTGCACGCGCCGCACCTCGGCTTGCTGGCGGTCGCGCCGATCCAGATCCAGATCCATGTGGCCGCGGTCAGCACCGCCCTGGCCGTCGGGATCGCCCTGATGCTGGGCCTGAAGGGCAACACCGTCCATCGCACCCTGGGCTGGATCTGGGTCTTGGCGATGGCCACGGCGGCCATATCGTCGCTGTTCATCCACCGCGCCAACGCCGGAAGCTTCAGCTTCCTGCACCTGTTCGCCGGCTGGACCCTGATCGCCCTGCCCATGGGGGTGTTCGCCGCCCGCAAGCACAATGTCCGCCTGCACGGCCGCACGATGACGGGCCTGTTTGTCGGCGGGCTGCTGATCGCCGGCGCCTTCGCGTTCCTGCCCGGCCGGCTGATGTGGCAGATCGTGTTCGGCTAGAGGGTCGGAACGCGCCGCGCTTGCCAGGTCCGCGCCAGGAGGCCTACGAACGGTCAAGCAATGCGCGGACCACAGAGCATGACGTCGCAAGTTCGAGCCCCTCGCGCCCAACCCCTTCCCCGCGCCAAGCCGGCGGGGCGGGGCCGTCCGTCCAAGGCCACCGGGCGGGACCTGAAGGAAACCATCCTCGACGCCGCCGAGGGGCTGTTCGCGCGCCATGGCTTTCACGGGGTCACCATCCGCCAGGTGGCCGCCGAGGCGGGCGTCGACACCGCCCTGATCCACTACTATTTCGGCGCCAAGCGCGAGCTGTTCGACGCGGTGTTCCTGCGCCGGGCCGAGATTCTCAACACCGCCCGCAGCGTGTCGATGGACGCCTACGAGAAGAGCCATCCCGGGACTATGACGGTCGAAGGCGTGATCGAGGCCTTCATCGAGCCGCTGCTGCGCATCTCCCAGGACGGCGGCCAGGGCTGGAAGAGCTATTTCGCCCTGGTGGCCCAGGTGAACAACACGCCGGCCTGGGGCGGCGAGACCATGGCGCGGTTCTTCGACCCCGTCGTCCACCGGCTGGTCGACACCCTGAAGGTCGTTCGTCCGGACGCGGAGGATCGCGACCTCTATTGGAGCTATCAGTTCCTGACCGGGTCGATGATGCTGGCCCTGTCGGAGACCGGCCGCATCGATTCCCTGTCCGAGGGGCTGTGCCATTCCAGCGACCTCCCGGCGGTGCGGGCGCGACTGTTCGCCTACTGCGCCGCCGGCTTCGAAGCGGTGATCGCTCGCGCGCCGCGGGGCTGATTCCGTAACCTTCCCAAACGCTTGCCCGGCCGCGCGTTCGCATTTCATCAGATGATGAAAAAAGGCTGGCGCAAAGCCTCGGTCTAGGTGACAGTGTTCTCCAATTCGCGGGCCAATGAATTCGCGAAAGCCGGGAAATGCGTCCGTTGAACGGGGCAGCTCGGCACGGGACGGAACGATAGGGGAGGGGAAACCCAAATGAAGACGATGCTGAAGCTCGCCTTGATGGCGGGCGCCGCCTGGTCGGTGACCACCGTGACCGCCGTCGCCCAGGAGGCCGCGCCGACCGCCAACACCGCCACGGTCGAGGAACTGGTCGTCACCGCCCGCCGGCGCGAGGAAACCCTCAAGGACGTGCCGGTCGCCGTCTCGGCCTTCAGCGCCGAGACCCTGGCGCGCCAGGCCGCCAACGACATCACCACCCTGTCGCAGACGACGCCGAACATCACGGTGCAAACCGCGCGCGGCTCGAACTCGACCCTGATCTCCTACATCCGCGGCATCGGCCAGCAGGACCCGCTGTGGGGATACGAGCCGGGCGTCGGCCTCTATGTCGACGACGTCTACATCTACCGGCCCCAAGGCGCGGTGCTGGACGTGTTCGACGTCTCGCGGATCGAAGTGCTGCGCGGCCCGCAAGGCACGCTGTATGGCCGCAACACCATCGGCGGCGCGATCAAGTACGTGACCAATAAGCTGGGCGACGAAGCCGGCGGCAAGGTTCGCGGCACCTATGGCAGCTATAACCAGACCGACCTGCTGGTCGAGGGCCACACCCCCGTCGGYGGCGGCCTGTCGGTGGGCGGCGCCTACGCCCTCTACAAGCGTGACGGCTACGSCGAGAACCTGACCACGGGCGCCGAGCACTACAACAAGGACGTCCAGGCCATCCGGCTGAGCGCCGAGTACAAGCCCACCGACGACCTGTTCTTCCGCCTGGCCTACGACAAGGTGCAGGACGACTCCAACCCCCGCCACGGTCACCGCGAACTGCCGGCCCTGGTCGGCGGCTATCAGGTGCTGGGCGTCTACGACACCCAGGCGGGCCTGGGGAACGACAACTCGGTCGAGACTGAGGGCGTGGCCCTGACCGGCGAATATCACGCCAGCGACAGCCTGACCTTCAAGTCGATCACCGCCAGCCGCAAGGGTCACACCCAGACCCTGATCGACTTCGACGGCACGCCGCTGCCGACCCTGGACGTGCCGGCCACCTATGACGACCGCTCGTTCTCGCAGGAGCTGCAGGCGGTCTATTCGGACGAAACCATCCAGGGCGTGTTCGGCCTCTACTATATGAACAGCCAGGCCTCGGGCGAGTTCGACACCATCGCCGGCAACCTCGGCGTCTCGATCGCCGACGGCGGCAAGGTCAGCACCCAGAGCTTCGCGGCGTTCTTCGACGTCAGCGCCAATCTCACCGACCGGTTCAAGATCTCGGTGGGGGCCCGCGGCACCCGCGACCACAAGCGCAGCAGCACCTTCCGCTACTTCTATCTCGGCGCCACCCGCTCGCCCTTCCAGGGCGGCACGCCCCGGCCGATCCTCCAGGTGCGCACCGACTACAGCGCCGAGAAGACCTTCTCGGAATTCACCCCGCGCCTGTCGGCCTCGTACGAACTGACCGACGAGCTGAACACCTACGTCTCCTATTCGAAGGGCTACAAGTCGGGCGGCTGGGACATGCGCGGCGACGCCTTCCTGACCCCGCAGACCGTCAACGGCTACAATCCTGAAACGGTCGACGCCTACGAACTGGGCCTGAAGGGCAATCTGTTCGACCGCCGGCTGTCGTTCGCCTCGGCGGCCTTCCTTTCGAAGTACAAGGACCAGCAGGTCACCACCCAGGTGGTCGTGCCTTCGGGCATCGCCAGCTCGGTCGACAACGCCGGCGCCTCCACGCTGTACGGCGCGGAATTCGAAGCCAAGGCGGTGTTCGACCAGCACTTCTCGGGCACGGTGGCCCTGGGCTACATCCACGCCAAGTACGACCGGTTCAGCCGCTTCGTGCCGGCCGGCGCGCCCAACCCCGTCAATCCGTCCCAGACGATCCCGGCCGGTGGTCAGATCGTCAACGTGGCCGACCTCTACGGCTTCCAGAACACGCCGGAATGGACGGGCAATGTCAGCCTGACGTGGCGCGGCAGCGTGGCCGGCGGCGAGCTGACGATCACGCCGATGGTCAGCTATCGCGACCACTATCAGCAGTTCGAACAACCCCTGCCGCTGCTGGACCAGAAGGCCTTCACCCTGGTCGACATGACCGCCAGCTGGGCGCCCGAGAGCGGCCGCTACCGGATCTCGGTGGCCGGCAAGAACCTGACCGACGAGCGCTATCGCACCGGCGGCTACAACTTCGGCGTCCCGACCTACAACAACTCGGTGATCGGCTTCTACGGCCCGCCGCGCACCTACTCGGCCTCGCTCGAGGTCAAGTTCTAGACCTTCCCGATCCTCGACTGACCGGCGACGGCTTGCTGCAACGAGCCGTCGCCGTTTCTTTGTCCACTCCACGATACGATTCGCGGCGGGAACCCGATGAGCAACGCAAAGACCACCACCACTCCGGCTCCCGGCGCGCGCTATCGCTACGTCGTGCTGGCCATGCTGATCCTGGTCTACACGCTCAACTTCCTGGACCGGCAGATCCTCGGCATCCTGGCCAAGCCCATCAAGGAAGAGTTCGGCCTGACCGACGGCCAGTTCGGCCTGATGAGCGGCCTGGCCTTCGCCCTGCTCTACACCACCCTGGCCATCCCGATCGCCTGGCTGGCCGACCGCTTCAGCCGGGTGTGGATCATGACCACGGCTCTGACCCTGTGGAGCGGCTTCACCGCCCTGTGCGGCTTCGCCGGTGGGTTCTCGGCGCTGTTCCTGGCCCGCATGGGCGTGGGCATCGGCGAGGCGGGCGGGGTGGCCCCGGCCTATTCGATGCTGGCCGACTATTTTCCCAAGCATCAGCGGGCCCGCGCCCTGGCGGCCTACGCCTTCGGCATCCCGCTGGGCACGGCGGCCGGCACCCTGGTGGGCGGCCTTCTGGCCGTGCATTTCGGCTGGCGGACGGCCTTCATCGTCGTCGGCGTGATCGGCGTGGCCCTGGCCCCGGTCTTCCGCCTGATCGTCCGCGACCCGCGCCGGGGCGGGGCCGACATGGCGATCGGCGACACCACCACCGTCCAGGCCCCCGCCGCGCCGCTGCGCGAGGTGGTCCGCGTGCTGGCGGCCAAGCCCAGCTTCTGGCTGCTGTCGTTCGGGGCGGCCTCGTCGTCGGTCTGCGGCTACGGCGTGGCCCTGTGGCTGCCGTCGTTCTTCATGCGCAGCCTGGGCCTGACCCTGCGCGAGACCGCCTGGTACTATTCCGGCATCGCCTTCTTCGGCGGGCTGATGGGCATCTGGCTGGGCGGAGCGGTGGCCGACCGGCTGGGCGCCAAGTCCAAGGCCGGCTATCCGCTGACCCCGGCCATCGCCTTCCTGATCTCGGTGCCCTGCTTCCTGCTGGCGATGAACAGCGGGTCGTTGGTGGGCGGCTTGGGCGGCCAGGCGTCGCTGGCCCTGGCCTTCGCGATCTTCCTGATCCCCACCGGCCTGAACCTGGCCTGGCTGGGACCGATCACGGCGGCCGTGCAGCACTTGGCGCCGGCGCCGATGCGGACCACGGCCTCGGCCCTGTTCCTGCTGATCAACAACCTGCTTGGGATCGCGGTCGGCACCTACTATTTCGGCCTGATCTCGGACCTGCTGAAGCCGACGTTCGGGGCGGAATCCCTGCGCTGGTCGATCTATACCGGCATGGGCTTCTACCTGGTCGCGGCCCTGCTGTTCTTCCTGGCCTCGCGGCGGTTGGCCAAGGACTGGGTCGAATAGGCGCACCCGAAGAAACGCCACCGTTCCGACACGTTCAGGTTACAAGAGCCCGTTGACCAACGCGGGACTGCGATGATGGGCGACGACCGGCATATCTTCCACGACCCCACCGGACGGCGGGACCGGAGGATGCGGCTGATCCTGGGGATCACCCTGTCGGCCCTGGCGGCCATCGTCGCGGCCTTCCTGGCCACCCTGGCCTTCGCCCCCCGCCTGCCGATCGTTACGCTGAAAGACCCGCACGTCCTGTCGTCCCTGCACAAGGAGACGGCGCACCGGCTGAAGCCGAACCTCGACTGGCGCAAGGTGCCGCGACCGACCGCCGCTCAAGGCGCGGGCGCAGCCCAGACCCGGCCGATCAGCGTCGGCTTCTATGTCAGCTGGGACGAGGACTCCCGCGAGTCCCTGCGCCGCAACATCGACAAGCTGGACGTGGTCTCGCCGCAGTGGGTGGCGCTGCGCGGCTCCGACGGCGACATCGTCGTCGACGACGACCCGCAGGGCGTGGCCCGGATCGCCGCCGCGGCCAACCACCCGGCCGTGCTGCCCCTGGTCCACAACTCGGCCAACGCCGCGTTCAACGGACCCCTGGCCGACGCCCTGCTGGCGGATCCAAAGGCGCGGGCCAGGCTGATCGCGGGCCTGGCCGACCTGGCGGTCAAGCGCGGCTACGGCGGCTATGTCTTCGACCTGGAGAACCTGTCTCCCAAGGGCCTGGCGAACTATCCCAAGCTGCTGGCCGAGGCGCGGGCGGTGCTCAAGCCGCAGGGTCGCGAGGTCTGGGTGACCGCGCCATTCGACGGGCAGGGCTGGCCGCTCAAACCGCTGCAGGACGCCTCCGACACCCTGGTCCTGATGGCCTACGATCAGCACTACGGCGGCGGCGATCCAGGACCCAACACCGGCCAGGACTGGTACGAGAGCGAACTGGCCAAGCGCTTCGCCAAGCTGGATCCCAGCCGCACGATCATGGCTCTGGGCGCCTATGGCTACGACTGGACCCTGAACAAGGCCGGCAAGGCCGCCTCGGGCGCCCCGGTCACCTTCCACGAAGCCATGCGCAACGCCCAGGACGCCGGCGCGACCATCGACATGGACGACGACGCCCTGAACCCGACCTACGACTATGTCGACGACAGCGGCGACAGCCACGAGGTCTGGTTCCTGGACGCCGCCACCCTGTTCAACCAGGTCAAGGTCACCGATGCCTGGAAGCCGCGCGGCTATGGCCTTTGGCGGATGGGCATGGAGGATCCGGGGGTCTGGAGCGTGCTGGGCAAGCCGTACGGCCAGGCCTCGGCCGCCGGCCTGGCCAGCATCCCCGGCGGTACGAGCGTCGATTTCGACGGCGGCGGCGAGGTGCTGCGGGTCGCCAATCTGCCCACGCCCGGCAAGCGAAGCTTGGAGTTCGATCCGGACACCGGCCTGATCGCCGACCAGACCTACGACGTCCTGCCCAGTTCCTACGTGATCCAGCGCTACGGCCAGAAGCCGGGACTGGTGGCCCTGACCTTCGACGATGGCCCCGACGCGCGCTGGACGCCGAAGATCCTCGACATCCTCAAGGCCAAGAACGCCCCGGCCACCTTCTTCGTGATCGGCGAGAACATGCAGACTCGGCCCGACCTGGTGAAGCGCGAGGTCGCCGAGGGCCACGACGTCGGCAGCCACACATGGACCCACCCCAATATCGGGGAGATCCCGGTCACCCAGACCGATGTCGAGCTGAACGCCACACAGCGCCTGTTCGAGGTGATCACCGGGCGCTCGATGCGGCTGTTCCGGCCGCCTTTCTTCGGTGACGCCGAGCCCTCCACGCCGCATGAGGTGGCCCCGCTGGTGGTCGCCCAGGCCCTGGGC
>NZ_JBFTZS010000021.1:0-21427 GCF_056406675.1 Caulobacter sp. P1_B12_2
GCGCAGGTCTTCCAGGGCCTCGATATAGCTCTGGCGGATGCGGGTGGCGTCGGCGACGTCCTGCAGGTTCAGGCCGCGGAATTCACGGGCGGCGCGCAGGGCCGAACCGATGTCGACGCCGTAATCGATCGAAGGCTGGTGCTCGGCCAGGGGCGCGTCTTCGCGCTCGCCGTCGGCGACCAGATGCAAGTGCGAGACCCTGCCCGTATCCAGCGGCATGGCTGCCATGAGACCCCAAATTCGCGTCGCGCGAGAGCTCGACGACTTTGCCCCACCCGTCCTAGCCGGGATTTGTTAATACTTTATGGTCGATATCAAAGTAAGTCGCCGGATTCAATACACTATAAGGCGACGCTTGGTTAACCGAGCCCATGTCTAGACGGGTGTCTAGACGGCGACGTAGAGCTTGCGGGCCAAGGTTTCGATCTCGCCACGGAGCGATCCGGCGGAGGTCTTGAGCAGGGCTTCGACATTGCGCCGGGCGGCCTCGCGATCGCAGGACAGCACCATCTGCTTGACCGGACCGATGCCGGCCGGCGGCATCGACAGACGGTCGAAACCCAAGGCCAGCAAGGCGAAAGCTTCCAGCGGACGTCCCGCCATCTCGCCGCAGACCGAGACCGGCGTGCCGGTGTCGGCGCAGGCCTGCTGGATGGTCTTGAGCGCGCGCAGGGCGGCCGGAGACAGCGGATCGTAGCGATCCGAAACCCTTGGATTGCCCCGGTCGGCGGCGAACAAGTACTGCATCAGGTCGTTGGTGCCGACCGAAACGAAGTCGGTCATCGGCAACAGCGCGTCGAGATGCCACAGCAGCGAGGGCGCCTCGATCATCGCCCCGACGTCCAGACGGGCCGGCTCGGGCCGGCCGCGCTTCAGGGCCCAGGCCACTTCCTGGTCGACGAAGGCGCGGGCGGCGCGGAACTCGTCCACATTGGCCACCAGCGGGAACATGATGCGCAGCTCGCGGCCCCGCGCGGCCTTGATCAGGGCGCGGATCTGCATGCGCAGCAGGGCCGGCCGGTCCAGGCCCATGCGGATGGCGCGCCAGCCCAGGGCCGGATTGTCCTCGCGCTCCAGCTCCATGTACGGCAGCAGCTTGTCGCCGCCGAGATCCAGGGTGCGGAAGGTCACCGGCATGCCGTTGGCGGCTTCCAGCACCTTTTCGTAGAGGCTGGTCTGGGCCTCGAGGCGCGGCATCTCCTCGGCGACCATGAACTGGAATTCGGTGCGGAACAGGCCGATGCCCTCGGCCCCGGTCTCGCCCAGGATGTCCAGGTCGACGGCCAGGCCGGCGTTCATCAGCAGGGTGACCTTGTCGCCGTCCTTGGTGATGGCCGGCGTGTCGCGGATCCGGGCGAACTCGGCCTTGCGCTGGGCGCGAACCTCCATCCGGGCCTTCAGCGCCTTGACCACGTCGGGACGCGGCCGCAGCCAGGCCTCGGCGGTCTCGGCGTCGACCACCACCGGGTCGCCCTCGCTGACCCGGTCGCGCAGGCCGGCCAGGCGGCCGACGCATGGGATGTCCAGCGCCCGGGCGACGATGCCGGCGTGGCTGGCGGCCGAGCCTTCCTCCAGCAGGATGCCCTTGAGCTTGGTGCGGTCGTATTCCAGCAGGTCGGCGGGGCCCAGGTTCCGGGCGATCAGGATCGCGTCCTCGGGCAGCACGCGCACGGCGTGGACGTCGCCCGACAGGTGGCGCAGCAGCCGGTCGTTGAGGTCTTCCAGGTCGTGCAGGCGTTCGCGCAGATAGGGGTCGCGGGCCTGGCCCAGGCGGGCGCGGTGCTCGGAGCGCACGCGCTCGACCGCGGCTTCCGCCGTCAGGCCCGAGCGCACGGCCTCCTGCAGCGACCGGTTCCAGCCCCGGTCGTGGGCGAACATCCGATAGGTCTCGAGCACCTCGTACGAGGCCCCGACCAGGCCGTGCTGGCCTTCCAGCATCTCGTCGATCTGGGTCTGCAAGGCCTCGACCGCCCACTTGAGGCGGGCCTCCTCGGCCAGGGCGTCGTCGGACAGCAGCTGTTCGGGGGCCACCGGCTGCTCGTGCAGAACGGCTACGCCGTAGGCCAAGCCCTCGGCGAAGCGCGCGCCCTTCAGCCGCTCGGGCTTGTGTGGCGCGATCTCGACGTCCTTGAGTTCGGTCAGGCCCAGCAGCTCGCCGGCGCTGACCATCTCGGCCAGGACCATGGCGATGATCTGCAGGTCCTCGACCTCTTCCTCGTCATAGACCCGCTCGGTGCGGTTCTGGACGACCAGCACGCCGATGGTCCGCCCGCCGCGCAGCAGCGGCACGGCCAGGAAGGCGTGGTAGGGATCTTCGCCGGTTTCCGGACGGTACGAGAAGGCCGGGTGGCTGGCGGCGTCCGACAGGTTCAGCGGCCGGCCGATGCGCATGGTCTCGCCGACCAGGCCCTCGCCGGGCTTCATGCGGGTGACGTGAACGGCGTCGCGCGACAGGCCTTCGGTGGCGAACAGCTCCAGGTCGCCCGAAGCCCGGCGCAGATAGATCGAGCAAACCTCGGCGACCATCGAGATGGCGATGGTGCGCACCACCATGTCGAGCTTGGTCTGGGCGGGGCCGCCGCCGGCCATGGCCTCGCGAATCTGCCGAAGCAGGCTTCGTGGTCCCCGAACAGCGATCCCGGACGCCGCCATGTTTGCGCGCGCACTCCCCACCCTTGACCGGTTGGCCATACTGGCCGCCCTCAGGCCTTTGGTCCGATACGGCCGCTCCCGACAGAACGCGTCGAAGGTTAAGAAGCCGCATCGCCCTCAGGCGGGCTATAGCAGATTTCGCGCGAGGCACAGCGTTCGCTCGCGGTCAAATCGTGGTTCGCGCACGAAAAAGGCGCCGCCCCCGAAGGGGACGGCGCCGGATCGTTCAGGCGGGGTGGCGGTTAGCGGCGTTGGCCGTAGTAGCCGTTCCCATATTGGCCGCCGTCCTGACGGTAGCCGGTGTTGTAGCGGTCGCCGCGACGGTCGCGGCCGTAACCGGTGTTCTGCGACTGGCCGTAGCCGTTGCTGTACGACTGGCCGTAGCCCGACTGGCTGTAGCCGTTGTTGTAGCTCGAGCCGTAGCCGTAACGGGGGTCGCGGTAGTTGCTCGAATAGCGATGGTCGCGGTCGTTGTTGCCGGTCGAGGCGCCCAGGGCGGCGCCGGCGACGGCGCCGATGGCGATGCCGCCGGTGTCGCCCTTGGACAGGGCCGCGCCGGCGAGGCCGCCGATCAGGGCGCCGATGACGGCGCGCTCGGTCTTGTTGCTCTTGTCGCCGGCGAAGGCGGCCGAGGCGGGCAGGACCAGGGCGCCGGTCACAGCGGCGGCGACGGCGATCTTCGTGAACTTACCAAAGGTCTTCATGGCGTTGCTCCTTGAGAGCGTCAGGCCGGAAGAAGTCCGGTGCGGCGCTGTTGGGACCTTTATGGGCCTTGGCCTTTGAACCCGATCTGAACGGCGATGTTCAGCTTACAGTCATGTTTAGGGAGCGGTTCCCTACTCCGCCGGATGGGCCTCGGCGTTGGGCCGATGCAGGTGGACCGACCACAGCACGCCGGCCAGCATCAGGACGATCGCGGCGACTTCCAGCGGCAGCGGCCAGCGGGCCTCGTGCAGGAAGCCGTACAGCAGGGCGAACAGGGTCTCGAAGACGATCAGTTGGCCCGACAGGCTGAGCGGCAGCAGGCGGCTGGCGGCGTTCCACAGGCCGTTGCCGATCACCGAGGCGCCCAGGGCCACGGCCAGGCTGACGCCCCAGAACAGCATCCAGGCGTCCGGAACATGCGGCGCGGCGCCCAGGAAGGCGGGGATCACCAGCAGCAGCGACAGCAGGCCCGTGACCACGCCGGTCAGCAGCGACCATTCGTGGCTGTTGAAGCGCGGGGTGGCGGTCAGGCGTCGGGCATTCCAGACCGCGTAGACGGTCCACACCGCCAGCGCCCCGGCCGCAGCCAGCAGGCCAAGGATCAGACGTCCGACGCCGACCCCGCCGGCCGTCTGSAAGGCGGCGACATTGATGCAGACCACGCCCGCCGCGACCAGCAGCAGCGGCGCGGCCAGGCGGCGCAAGGCCACGCCCTCCCCTGGCTTGGCGCCCACCAGCGTGATGGTGACCGGCAGCAGGCCGATGATCAGCGAGGCCGGGGCGACGCCGGCGATCTGCACCGAGACGGCCAGGCACACATAGTAGACGATGTTGCCCAGCAGGCTCAGGCCCGCCAGGTCGCGCCAGTCGGCCAGGGTCAGCCGCCCCAGCACCTTGCGCGCGGTGGGCGCCAGCAGGGCCGCCGAGGCCAGGCCGTAGCAGAGATAGCGCCCGGCGGTCATCTGCAGCGGCGTGAAGTCGGCCAGCAGCTTGGGGGCCAGAAACACCCCGCCCCAGAACGCCCCCGCGACGAGGCCGCAGAGAAGTCCGATCAGGAGGCGCTGCTGTTGGCTCATGCCTGGGAATTAGCAGAGCCGGGCGCGGGAGGCATGGCGAAAGCTTGCTGAGGTTGGCGGAACGTCCCAAACGACCGTCATCCCGGACGTAGCGAAGCGAAGATCCGGGACCGACCCGAAGCGCTGAGCTCAGGCGTCGGTCCCGGATCGGGGCGCTTCGCGCTTGTCCGGGATGACAAGCGCGAAGATTACGCCACCGCCGCCTGCGTCTCGAACGTGGCCATCTGGGCCGCCAGCGCCCGTTGGAAGGCGGGGCGCGCCTCGCAGCGGCGGACATAGGCGTCCAGCACCGGATTGCTGGTCACCAGGTCGGTCTGGCGCGGGAAGCGCAGCACGGTGGTCATCATCAGGTCGGCCGCCGTGAAGCGCTCGTCGGACAGGTATTCGCGGCCGTCCAGCCAGGCGGCCACGGCCTCCAGCCGCGCGATCGCAAAGGCCTCGGCGCCGGGCCGGCGCGCCTTGGCCCAGGCTTCGTCGGCGTGGAACAGGTCGATGGTGGTCAGGTTCTGGATGGCCGGCTCCACCGAATTGAGCGCGGCGATCAGCCAGGTGTGCATCCTCAGCCGCGCCTGCGGATCGGCCGGCGCCAGGGCGGGCGAGCGGTCGGCGATGTGCATGACGATCGCCCCGCTCTCGAACATCACGAAATCGCCGTCCTGCAGGTAGGGCACCTGGCCGAACGGCTGCATCTCGCGATAGCTGGGCGTCCCCTGCTCGCCCTGCTCCAGCAGGTGCGTCCGATACGGAATTCCCGCCTCCTCGAGCGCCCAACGCACCCGAAGGTCGCGTACGATGCCCTGGGCGAAAGGCGGAACCCAGCGGAAAGCACTGATCGTGATCATCGTCATTCTCCTCGTTGCGGACCCGCGCGGGGCCTTCGAGGAGAAGTCGCGCCAGGAGGCGCGATTTCGACAGGGGGTGCGAAATTTAGGGAGCGGTCAGCCGTGTCCCGGCAGGGCCAGGGGCTCGCTGATCGCTTCCACCAACTGCTTGGCCTGCTCGACCGCGCCGTCGATGTCGCGCTCGATGAACTCGACCTCGGCGTCGGTCAGGGGATGGGGAGCGGCGATCACTTCGCGCAGATAGGCGCGCTTCTCGGGCTCGTTCATGGTCCACCAACCGACGGTGTGACCTTCCTCGATCACCGCGTCGCCCATGGCCAGCAGGTCGTCCTCGTCGAAGATCGGCCGGCCGGGCTGCTCGGGGAACCATTGGCCGTCGTCGGGCAGGAACACGTCCAACTGCTTGAGCAGGGCCGCCAGCCAGGGGCTGACCAGCAGGGGCTTCTCGTAGCCGTCGCCGAACTTGGCCCGCAGCAGCAGGTCGTACAGCAGGTCCAGCCCCGCATCGCCCTGGAAGGTGACGGACTTCTTCTCGGGATCGAAGTGGAAGACCGACATGGAGGCTCCTGGAAGGGATTCGGAGCCCTTCATACCGTCAGAACGCGACGTTTCGCTAACGGCGAAACGTCGCCTGCGCCAACAGCGCTAGAGCTGGTCCAGCCCGTAGGCCGCGTGCAGCGCGCGCACGGCCAGTTCGGTGTAGGCCGCGTCGATCAGCACGCTGATCTTGATCTCCGAGGTCGAGATGACCTGGATGTTGATGTTCTTCTCGGCCAGGGCCTGGAACATCGACTGGGCGACGCCGGCGTGCGAACGCATGCCCACGCCGATCACCGACACCTTGGCCACGTCCTCGTTGACGGCCACGTCCTCGAAGCCGATCTCCTTCTGGGCGGCGCGGACGATCTCGACGGCGCGGACGGCGTCGCGCTTGCCGACCGTGAACTCCATGTTGGCGGTGTCGGCGCTGCGGGCGCGCGACTGCACGATCATGTCGACGTTCACATTAGCGTCGGCCAGCCGGCCGAAGATCTGCGACGACACGCCCGGATGGTCGGGCAGGCCCAGCAGGGTGATCTTGGCCTCGTCGCGGCTATAGGCGACGCCCGAGACGATGCGCTTTTCCATGATTTCTTCCTCGTCGCAGACGATCGTACCTTGGCCGGGAGCTTCCCCGGGTTCGACGAAACTCGACAGCACCCGCACCGGGACGCGATGGGCCATGGCCATCTCGACCGAACGGGTCTGCAGCACCTTGGCCCCCAGCGAGGCCATTTCCAGCATTTCCTCGTACGAGATCTTGGCCAGCTTGCGGGCCTTGCTCTCGATCCGGGGGTCGGTCGTGTAGACGCCGTCGACGTCGGTATAGATGTCGCAGTCGCCCTTCACCGCGGCTGCGATGGCCACGGCGCTGGTGTCCGAGCCGCCCCGGCCCAGGGTGGTGATGCGCTGGTCGCTGGTGACGCCCTGGAAGCCGGCGATCACGGCGATCTGGCCGGCCGCGAAACAGGCTTCCAGATTGGCCGGCGGGATGTCTTCGATGCGGGCGCGGCCGTGGGCRTCGTCGGTCAGGATCGGCACCTGCCAGCCCAGGAACGAGCGGGCGTCCAGGCCCATGTTGCGCAGGGTCATGGCCAGCAGGCCGGCGGTCACCTGCTCGCCCGAAGCGACGATCGCATCGTACTCGTCGTCCGACTCCGGCAGACCCTGGGCCGCGCGGCCGCAGCCGTCGGTCCAGGCCACCAGCTCGTTGGTCTTCCCCGACATGGCCGAGACCACCACCGCGACCTGCTTGCCGGTCGCCACTTCAGCGGCGACCAGGCGCGCCACCCGGCGGATGCGCTCCAGGTCGGCCACCGAGGTGCCGCCGAACTTCATCACCAGACGTGACACGCCCTACCCCGTAAAAACCTAAGGTCAATTCTTGCGCCGGGAGCGGACGAACCCCGCCGCTCACGCAAGCCGCGGTCTTCTAGCGGCGCGGGGGCGCAACGGCAATGTCGCGCGGGTGTCTTTTTCGTCGCGGGCCGATGTTGACGCCGAGCATACAACCTATCTAACTGACTATCTAACCAATGAGGTCGCCATGATGAGCGCGCCCCTATCGCCCGATCTCGCTCGCTTGCTGGAGGGCAAGACCACCGTCGCGGCCAAGATCCGCGCCCTGGCCGCCGCCGGCTATCCCCGCGCCGAGATCGCCCGGATGCTGGGCAAGCGGTACCAGCATGTGCGGAACGTGCTGGAGGAACCGGGGAAGGCGAAAGCGGTCGAGGCTCAGTCTGCGCCCGGCATGGCCGAGGGTGATGTCGGGGCCTTCGTCCACGATGAACCCAAGACGTACCGACTGGAGGCGCGCAACGGCTTGGTGACCTTGCCGCCGGAAGTCTTAGAGGCGCTCGGCGCC
Organism: Caulobacter sp. P1_B12_2; assembly: GCF_056406675.1. Taxonomy (NCBI): domain Bacteria; kingdom Pseudomonadati; phylum Pseudomonadota; class Alphaproteobacteria; order Caulobacterales; family Caulobacteraceae; genus Caulobacter; species Caulobacter sp. P1_B12_2. The sequence continues at coordinate 7,680 of NZ_JBFTZS010000021.1, forward strand.
AGCCCTAACGGCGTGATCATCGCCGAGCTCGGCCCGGAAACCTTCACGATGATCAGCACAATGGAAGGCATCCGCAGGATCCAGGCCTGGGTGCGGACTCTCCCGCCTTCCGACAAGCTGGCTTCCGACGAATTGATCGAGGAACGTCGCCGCGAGGCGGCGCTGGACGATCTGGAGGCGCSGGCCCGGGCGGAAGGACGGCGCGGTGACGACTAGGATCGTCATCGACTCCTCGGCGATCCTGGCGATCCTCTTCGAGGAAAGCGGCCAGGAGCTCGTCTTGCCAAGAGTCCCATACGCCTCGATCTGCTCCGTCAACATGACGGAGATCATCACCTGCCTGATCGATAGAGGCGGCCACCCGCTTGGCGCACAAGGCCAGCTCGACCAGTTGGCCCTGCCCGTCATCGACTTCGATCGCGGCCTCGCCATCCAGGCTGGCCTCCTCCGCGCCGCCACCCGCCACAAGGGCTTGTCCCTGGGCGATCGCGCCTGTCTGGCCTTGGCGATACGCGAAAAGCTGCCCGTCCTCACCGCCGACCGTGCTTGGGCCGATCTGGACCTTCCGGTCGAAGTCGTGCTCATACGCTGACCATGACCCAGCCCGAGTCCGACACCCCCTCCTGGAGCATCGACCCCGCCGACGTGGCGCGGTTCTCGGCCATCGCGGCGGAGTGGTGGGATCCGCGCGGCAAGTTCGCGCCGCTGCATGTGTTCAATCCCTGCCGGCTGGGCTTCATCCGCGAACAGGCGCTTGAGCGGTTCGACCGCGACGGCAATGGACGCACCCCGTTCGAGGGCCTGTCCTTGCTGGACATCGGCTGCGGCGGCGGGCTGCTGAGCGAGCCGATGGCGCGGCTGGGCTTCACCGTGACCGCGGTCGACGCCTCGGAGAACAACATCAAGACCGCCGCTGCTCACGCCTCGGAACAGGGGTTGGAGATCGGCTACCGCCCCGCCACCGCCGAGCAGCTGCTGGCCGAGGGCGCGGGGCCGTTCGACGTGGTGCTGACCATGGAGGTCATCGAGCACGTCGCCGATCCGGGCGAGTTCCTGCGCACCTGCGCCAAACTGCTCAAGCCCGGCGGCCTGCTGATCGTCGCCACCCTGAACCGCACGCTGAAGGCCCTGGCCCTGGCCAAGATCGGCGCCGAATACGTGTTGCGCTGGGTGCCGCCCGGCACCCACGACTGGAAGCAGTTCCTCAAGCCCGACGAACTGCGCGCCTTCCTGGCCGGCGAGCCCGTCCAGATCCACGGCCCGTTCGGCGTGGCCTACAACCCGCTGACGGGCCGCTGGAGCCGTTCGGCCGACGTCGACATCAACTACATGATGACCGTCACCAAGGATTAGGCTCGGAAGACCGGATCGGGCGGTCTGCGGCCTGACGGAACCTGTGCCGCTGTCGCGCCTTCTATTGGCAGGGACACCCTACCAAGGATTGGCGGCTCGTTTTCGGGGGCCAGACGTCGATCCGTTCGTCGGAACGGAGAGCAATCATGACTTCCAAGACCACTGTGTGGCTGATGGCTTCGGCCGTCGCCTTGAGCACCGCCGCGCCTGTGCTGGCTCAGTCGGCGGACGCCGCCTACCAGCAGCGCCTGCAAGCCTACGGCGACCAGCGCGCCGCCTATGACGAACGCTCGGCCGACTATCGCGACCAGCAAAAGGCCTATCAGGCCGAACGCGCCAAGTACGAACGGGCCCGCAGCGACTACGACCGTCGCTACGGCTCGGGCGCCTACGACCGTCGCTATCCGCAATACGCCACGCGATACGACAGCCCCGGCTATCAAAACAGCTCGGACTATTATCGCGAGCAGACCGCATTCAACCACGACCGTCAGGTCTATGAGGACAGCCGCAGCGACTACGACCGTCGCAACGGCTACGGCGCCTACGACCGCCGCTATCCCGACCAGGCCCGGCGCTTCGGCGTCAGCGGCGAGGTCTACACCTCCAGCAGCAGCGACTATCTGAGCCAGCGCGCCCAGTACGATCGCGACCGCGCCGATTATGAGCGGGCCCGCAGCGACTACGACCGCCGCTACGGTTCGGGGTCGTATGACCGCCGCTATCCCGACAACGCCACCCGCTACGGCGCGCCCTATGCCGGCAGCTACGGCGACAACGTCTCGTACAACGAGCCCTGCCGCGTCGACGCCAAGAAGAACGCCACCGCCGGCGGCGTGATCGGGGCCCTGGTCGGGGCCGTGGCCGGCTCGAACCTGGCCGCCCGCAACGCCAAGCCCGAGGGCACTGTGCTGGGCGCCCTGGTGGGGGCCGGCGTCGGCGCCAGCATCGGCAACGCCTCGGCCAAGGGCCGTTGCGACGCCAGCGGCCAGTACTGGTCGTATGACGACACCGTGGCCTATCGCGAAAGCAGCCGCTATCGCGCCAGCTCCAGCACCGCCTACAGCAACTATTCCAAGCGCTGCCGCCTGGCCCCGGCCGATACCGACTACAACGGCAATGTCGAGACCCGCTATGTGCGCGTCTGCCCCGACAGCGCCGGCCGCTATCGCGTCCAGGGCTAGCTGATGAATGGGGATGAACGGCGGGTTCGGAGCCGCTTCATCCCCGGTTCAGGTCGGAAAGCCGACACTGATCGAACCCAATTTGAGCTTGGGCGTTCATTGCGCTCAAGGACCCACAACAAGGAACGGAGCTCGCCATGCGCGCCCATCTCAAGACCCTCGCCGTCGTCGTCGCCCTGGGCTTCACGACTTCCTCGCTGGCCGTCACCGCGGCCGAAGCCCAGACCCGCACCCACAAGGTCTGGGTCTGCAAGAGCACCAAGAGCGCTCGCAACAAGGGCACCGTGATCGGCGCCGTCAGCGGCGGCACCCTCGGGGCCGTGGTCGCCGGCAATGGCGCCAAGACCGAAGGCGCGGTTCTGGGCGGCGTGCTCGGCGCGGTCGCCGGCAACCAGATCGCCAAGAAGAACTCCAAGAAGAACAACTGCCATTACGAGTACCGTCGCTACTAAGCGGCTGCTCCAGGCAGAACGGGCGAGGGGGCGGGAAACCGCCCCCTTTTTCGTGTCCCGCCCCTAGTTCACTTCCGTCTTCTTCGGCGGGGCCGGCGGCAGGGGCGCGATCTTGACCCCGTCTTCGACCAGGGCCTTGACCTCCTGGGCCGACGCCTCGCCGTAGATGCCGCGCTCCTCGGATTTGCCCTCGTGAATGTCGCGGGCCTCCTTGGCGAAGCTGTCGCCGACATAGTCGAAGTTCTCCTCGACCTGGCGACGGACCTCGCCCATGGCGGTCATCATCATCTCGCGCATCTGGGCGCTGGGCGCGGGAGCGGCCTTCTGGGCCTTGGTCCCGGCCACGGCGGGCGACATGATCTGCTTGCGCACGCCCTTGGAGCCGCAGACCGGGCAGTCCAGCAGCCCGCGCGCGGCCTGGTCGTCATAGTCGGACGACGAGCCGAACCAGCCTTCGAAGGCGTGGTCGTGGTCGCAGGCGAGCGCGTACTTGATCATGCAGCCTATATGGGGTCAGGGACCCGTGAAGGCACGCGCGTTCTTCAGGGCCGGGATCGCCGCGCGGGCCTTGTCGACGGCCGCGAGGTCGAGGTCGGCGATCAACACGCCCGGCTCGTCATGGTCAAGTTTTCCGATCACCTCGCCCCACGGCCCGACGACGATCGAGCGGCCCCAGGTGCCGCGGCCGTCCTCGTGGAAGCCGCCCTGAGCCGCCGCGATCACGAACGAACCGGTCTCGATGGCCCGGGCCCGCAGCAGGATGTCCCAGTGCGCCTCACCGGTGGGCCGAGTGAAGGCGGCCGGAACGGTCAGGATTTGCGCCCCGCCCAGCGCCAGGGCCCGGTGAAGGGCCGGAAAGCGCATGTCGTAGCAGATGGTCAGGCCAAAGGCGCCGAGCGGGGTCTCGACCACGGTCGCCCGCTCGCCCGGCTCGTAGGTCGCCGATTCCCGGGCCGTCTCGCCGGTCGGCAGGTCGACGTCGAACATGTGCAGCTTGTCGTAGGTGGCCACGATCGCGCCGGTCGGGTCGATCACCGCCTGCCGGTTGGCCGCCTTGCCGTCCTCGCGCCGCACCAGGGCCGAGCCGACGTCGATCCAGACGCAGAGCTCACGGGCCAGGTCGCGCAGGCCGCGCACCACCAGGTCGTCCTCCAGCGAGACCAGGGTCGGCAGCAGCTTGGCGCGGTCCTTCTGCAGCACGTTGGTGCATTCGGGCGTCAGGATGAACCGGGCGCCCTGGCCCGCCGCCTCGCGGACCATCGGCGCGACATGGGCCAGCGCCGCCGCGTGGGTGGCGGGCGTGCGGGTCTGGATCAGGCCGACGCGCAAGGGCGCTTGGGGTGTCGTCATGCGGCCAGCAGCGCGTCCAGCTTGCCTTCGCGCTCCAGCGCCATCATGTCGTCGCAGCCGCCGATGTGCTGCTCGCCGACGAAGATCTGCGGGAAGGTGGCGCGGCCCGAACGGTCCATCATCTCCTTGCGCAGCGCCGGATCCATGCCGGCCTCGACCTCGGTGAAGTCGGCGTCCTTGTCGTTCAGCAGCTTCAGGGCCCGGGCGCAGTAGCCGCAGAACGGGCGGGTGTAGATCGTGACCTTGGCCATGGGGAATCCGTAACAGAAGTCGTTTCCGGTCCTCATATAGGACGCGCTTGCATTTCTGTAACGCGCGCGACGACGGCGAGTGTCACCTGGGTCGCTCCGGCGGCCAATAATGCCCGGGCGCAGCCCTCCGCCGTCGCCCCCGTGGTCAGGACGTCGTCGATCAGCAGCACCTTGCGGCCGACGACCCGATGGCGGCCCCGCTCGGGCACGGCGAAGGCGGCGGCGACGTTGCGGCGACGGCCGTCGGCCGACTTGCCGCCCTGGCTGTCGGTGTCGCGCCGACGGACCAGGGTGTCCGGCAGATAGGCCCGTCCCGCCATGGCGCACAACGGCCGGGCGATTTCGGCGGCCTGGTTGTAGCGGCGCTTCAGCAGGCGCGAGCCGTGCATCGGCACGGGAACCAACGCCTCGGCCTCGTCCAGCAGGTCGGCCGCACTTCGTGAAAGCCAGCGGGCGAACAGGCCCGACAGGTCGGTGCGGTCGGCATGCTTGAGCTTGAGGATCAGGTCGCGCGAGTGCTCGTCGTACAGGCAGGCCGCCCTGGCCCGGGCGAAGGCGCGAGGGCGAGCCTGGCACAGCGCGCAACGGATCTCGCCGGCATCATAGGCGAACGGCGCGCCGCAGCCGTCGCAGACCGGACCGTCCAGGAAGGTGATCCGGCTCCAGGCGCCGACCGACAGGCCCGAGGTCAGGGCCGCCCCCCCGTCGAAGGCGCGCGGCGGCAGGATCAGGTCCAATAGCCCTTGCGCGAACGCCGTGACGCGAGGCGGCGGTTTCGCAAAAGGTTTCCATGCGGCGCGAGAAGTCCCATCTTGCGCGGACATGACCACCGCCCCCCTTCTCTTCGACCGCGCCCTGCTGCGCGCCCGCCTCGACCGCGCCGCCCCCGGCTTCGACGCCGCCGGCTTCCTGAAGGCCCGCGCCGCCGAAGACGCCGTGCTGCGCCTGGAGGCGATCCTGCGGGAGTTTCCGGTGGCCGTCGATCTGGGAAGCCGAAACGGCGCTTTCTCGCAGGCCCTGCAGGGCAGCGACGCCCGCGCCAAGATCGGCCTGCTGATCGAGACCGACCTGTCCCAAGGGATGCTGAAGGGCCGGGGCGGCGTGCGGATCGTCGCCGACGAGGAGCGCCTGCCGTTCGGCGACGCCACGATCGACCTGGCCGTCTCGACGCTGGCCCTGCACTGGACCAATGACCTGGTCGGGGCCCTGATCCAGATCCGCCGCGCCCTGAAGCCCGACGGCCTGTTCGTCGGCGCCCTGTTCGGCGGGGCTACCCTGACCGAGCTGCGTCAGGCCCTGCTGGCCGCCGAGGACGAGGTCACCGGCGGCGCCTTCCCGCGCGTCTCGCCGTTCGCCGACACGGTCGACGCCGCGGGCCTGCTGCAACGCGCCGGTTTTGCTTTGCCGGTCGCCGACAAGGACCGGGTCAAGGTGCGCTACGCCCACCCGATCGCCCTGCTGAAGGACCTGCGGACCATGGGCGAGACCAGCGTGCTGCTGGACCGCTCGCGCAAGCCGCTGGGCCGCAAGGTGCTGCTGCGGGCGATGGAGATCTACCAGGACCGCTTCGCCGAGGCCGACGGCCGCGTGCCCGCGACCTTCGAGATCATCACGGTCACCGGCTGGGCCCCGCACGAACGCCAGCAAAAGCCGCTGCGCCCAGGCTCGGCCAAGATGCGGCTGGCGGATGCGCTGGGGGTCGTGGAGCAGCCGGCGGGGGACAAGGCGGGGGGTTAGGGCTGGTCGTCCCGCACTTGGACCGTTCCGTTTGATCCGTCATTCCCGCCCTTGTGGCGGGAACCCCTGGTTCAGCTGACGGTGAGACGCCTTGGCGCGCTGGCGCGCCACCCATCCGCACCTGCGGCGGACAAAGGGGTTCCCGCCACAAGGGCGGGAATGACGGTTAAAGAAGGGAGTTGGGCGTCGACGCCCCTCAGAGCAGATCCCGCAGCCAGGCGACCAGCGGCAGGTCGGCGGGGGGCATCGGGTAGTCGGCCAGTTGGTCCGGCTTCACCCATTTCAGCGCCGCGTGCTCCTTGGCCGTGACCAGCCCGTCCCAGCGCCGCAGCAGGTACAGCGGCATGAGCAGGTGGAAGGTCTCGTAGGTGTGCGAGGCGAAGACGAAGGGGGCCAGGCAGGCCTGGGCGACCTTGATGCCCAGCTCTTCGTGCAGTTCGCGGATCAGGCACTGTTCTGGTGTCTCGCCGGGCTCGACCTTGCCGCCGGGAAACTCCCACAGCCCGGCCAGCGACTTGCCCTGGGGGCGCTGGCAGATCAGCACGCGGCCGTCGACATCGATCAGGGCGGCGGCGGCGACGAGAACGATGGGCTTGGTCATGGGGCGTTAGTCGGATGCGCTGCGCCAGTTGGCAACTGGGATCTCTCCCCTTTCAACCGTCATCCCGGGCCTTGTGCCCGGGATGACGGCGGTTCAGGAGGCGCGAAAGGGAAAGCCATTCACCCCACCGCCGCCTGATACTCTCGCTCGACATACCCGAACCCGTCGAAATCGGCCGGCAGCGCCGCGCCCGACAGGTCCTGGCAGGCCATGCCGACGAAGGCGCCGGTGAAGTTGGGGGCGCCGGGGGCGGTAGCTTCGTCCGAGAGGATCGAGGCGTCGAACACCTGGGGCAGCCAGGTCCACCGCTCGCCGTCCAGGCTGAAGGCGAAGCGCAGGCGCTCGAAATCGACCTCGACCCGCAGGTGGACCAGGCCGTCGTCAGGCAGCGGGATCGGCGTGGTGAAGGCGTCGGCCTGGGGGCTGTCGGGCACGGCCGACATCGCCTGGATGTGGCGGCCGTGCTCGTCGTCGCGCGACACGAACAGGTAGTGGAACTTGCTGGCCCCGTAGTAGCAGACCAGCCCCGCCGCCTGCTGGAAGTGCCGGGGCGAAAAATCCAGCACCGTGCGGGCGCTGTAGCACATGGCCTGCTGGCGGCGGGCGACCAGGGCCTGGCGGTACTGGCTGCCGATCGTCTCGCGGCCGTGCAGGCGCAGCCAGCCAGGACGGGCCGTCAGGCTGAACAGGTCGTCCGGGAACGGCGAGCGCAGCCACTGGAAGTCGATCGGCAGGTCGGGGCCGTCGAAGTCGTCCCAAGCCGGGGCGGCGGGCCACGCCGCGGGCGGCAGGCCCGGCGACGGCGGGCTCAGCTCCGGATCGCCGGACCCGTCGCGGGTGCGCAGCCAGCCGTCGTCGCCCCAGACCATCGGCTGGATCGCGGTCTCGCGCCCCAGCACGCAGCGGCCGCGATTGGGCAGCGGACGGCCGCACAGATAGGCCATCCAGGTCGTTCCGTCGGGCGTCTCCACCAGGTCGGCGTGACCGGCCCGCTGAAGCGCCACATGCGGGCGGTCGCGGGCGGTCAGCACCGGGCCGTCGGGGTGAAGCTCGTAGGGGCCTTCCAGCTTGCGCGAGCGGGCCATGGTCACCGCGTGGCCGAAGCCCGTCCCCCCCTCGGCGGTGATCAGGTGATACCAGCCGTCCCGCTTGTAGAGGTGCGGCGCCTCGGTCAGGCCCAGCGGCGTGCCGGGGAAGATGTTGGCGCGCTCCCCCACCAGGGTTTCGGCGGCGGGGTCGTATTCCTGGGCCACGATGCCGGCGAAGCGGTTGCGGCCCGGTCGGTGATCCCACAGCTGGTTCAGCAGCCACTTCCTGCCGTCGTCGTCATGGAACAGCGAGGGGTCGAAGCCGCTGCTGTTGAGGAACACGGGGTCCGACCACGGCCCCTCGATGCTGTCGGCGGTGACCAGATAGTTGTGGAAGTCGCGCAAGCTGGCGCCCGACGCGCCGCCCACCGTGGTGCGGCCATAGCGCTTCACGTCGGTGTAGATCAGCCAGAACTTGCCGTCGGCGTGGGTCAGGCACGGGGCCCAGACCCCGCAGCCGTCCGACGCGCCCAGCATGTTCAGCTGGCTCGCCCGGGTCAGGGGCCGGGTCAGCAGCCGCCAGTTCACCAGGTCGCGCGAGTGGTGGATCTGCACGCCCGGGAACCACTCGAAGGTCGAGGTGGCCACGTAGTAATCGTCGCCGACGCGAAGGATCGACGGGTCGGGGTTGAAGCCCCGCAGAATCGGATTGGAGATCGTGTCTTGCGGCATGGCTCTACAGGGCGGGAACGGTGACGGGCTTGGCGGCGGACGGCCGGCCGGACGTGTTGGCGGGGTCGCGGACCAGGGTCCACAGCAGGACGGCGCCGGCCAGATCCAGCACGCCCAGGGCGACGAAGAACGGATCATAGCCGACCCGCGCCACAAGGCCGCCGATCAGCAGCGAGAAGATCAGCACCCCCAGATTGCCGAAGAACCCGGCCATGCCCGCCACGGTCGCCACCTCGCCCTTGCGAAACAGGTCCGACGACATGGTGATCACCGTCACCGACAGCGTCTGGTGAGCGAAGCCGCCCAGACACAGCAGGGCGATGGCCACATAGGGGCTCTCGACCCGGCCGACGAACATCATGCCGGTCATCAGCACCGCGCCCAGGGTGAAGGCCCCGCGCCGGGCGTTGATCAGGCTGACGCCGCGCTTCTGCAGGAACAGCACCACGGCCGGGCCGAACAGGCAGCCGATGTCGGCGGCCACGAACGGCAGCCAGGCGAACATGGCGATCTGGGCCAGGTCGAAATGGCGGACCGTGGTCAGGTACAATGGGACCCAGAACGACAGCGTGCCCCAGGTGGGGTCGGCCAGGAACCTGGGCAGGGCGATGCCCCAGAAGTTGCGGCGCTTCAGCAGGCTGAGCATCGAGGGCTTGGTCCCGGCGTCCTCCAGGTGGGTCTCCTGGCCCGAGGCGATCAGGTCGCGCTCGGCGTCCGACAGCGCCTTGTGCTTGTCGGGAGACTGGTAGGCCAGCAGCCAGAGCACGACCCACACCAGGCCCAGGGCGCCGGCCACCAGGAAGGCCGCCCGCCAGTTCCAGAGCAGGATCGACCAGGCCACCAGCGGCGGCGCGAGCACGGCCCCCATGGAGGCGCCGATGTTGAAGAACCCGCCGGCGAAGCCCCGCTCCCTGGCCGGGAACCAGGTCGACACCGCCTTCATGCCGGCCGGCTGGGCGCAGCCCTCGGCCACCCCCAGAGCGCCGCGCATGCCCAGCAGCATCTGCCAATTGCCGGCCAGGCCGTGGGCCATGGTGATCAGCGACCAGGCGGTGGCGAACAGGGCGAAGCCCAGCTTCAGCCCGATGGAGTCCAGCACATAGCCGCACAGGGGCTGGAGCATGACCCCCAGCTGGAAGGCCCCGGTGATCCAGGAATATTCCTGGGGGCCGATGTGCAGGTCGGCCAGCACGGTCGGGGCCGCGACGCCCAGGGTGCTGCGGGTCAGGTAGTTGAGCACCGCGCCCAGCATCACCAGGCCGATCATCCACCAGCGTAGCGCCCGGATCTTGCCGCTCATGCGTTTCTCCCGTCTCCGTCTGTCTCTCGGTCGCGCCGGTGACGGTAGCGGTAACAGGCATAGACTGGCCCCTCCGGGTCCGCAAGGCGATGGCCAGACCCTACGACTAATTGGTCATACAACCCGTTGGACCGGCTTGCGGGATCGATCCGCGCCGTGGTTGCGTTTGTTTCGGGGACAAACCCAAGGAGAACCCGATGAGCCTCGAAGACCGCCTGGTGAAGAGCGCCGCCCTGATCGGCCTGAAAATCAACGACGCCGGCGGCCACAAGCTGGGCGTGATCCGCGAGGTGTTCATCGATCGCGACGCCGGCATCGTCCGCTACGTGGCCGTGGAACCGGCGGGCCTGTTCGCCGCCGGCGGCAAGTTCCGTCCCCTCCCCTGGCGCCTGCTGACCTGGGACGAGAAGGACGAAGCCTATGCCGCCGACGTGACGAAGGACCGCTTCAAGGAGGTTCCCGCCTACGACCGCGACCAACTCAACAGTGCGACTTACGGCTGGTCCGCCCAGGTGGAGAAGTTCTTCGAGTCAGCCTGAGGCTTACTCAACGTCATCAAGCAAAACTCGTTCGACACTACGATAAGGTGAAGCTAAAAGCCCTCCCTAGGTAGAGTACCCTGGGGGCGTTTTCAGTGATTTCATCGTCGGTTTCGGCGCGTCGCAAGCGTGCGCGTATGTTGGGTTGCAGCCTGGCGGCGCTGGCCGCGGGCATAGCGGGAACGGCCCAGGCGGCCTGCACATCCAATCCGCCGGCCTACTCCACCACCACCACCTGCACCGGGATCATCACCGGCGGGATCACCGTCCCCTACCGCGCGACCGTCGTGGTGGCCGCCGGCGCGACGATCAACGCCGATGTCGGCGACCTCGCGGCGTTCACGGCCACGAACATCGCGCCGGTCTTCGTAGCCGAGCCCATCGATCTGACCGTCAACGGCCGCCTGGCCGGCGGCGCCACGGCGGCCGGCGTCCGTGTGACGAACGGCTTCTATCCGGACGGCCCGTCCTGGCCCAATCCGATGCTCCTCAACATCACGGTCGGCGCGAACGGCGTGATCGACGGCGCGAAGGGCATCTGGCTCGACAACAACAAGGACGGCATCGACGGGTCGTCGAAGATCACCGCCACGCTCGTCAACAGCGGCACGATCAGCGCGACCGGCGGGCCGGCCATCCTGTCGTCCGACATGCGAGCCGAGGGCTTCACCTCGATCGTCAACCAGGCCACCGGCTCGATCGGCGGCATCCGGGCCGTCGCCGGCTATATCGTCAACTACGGCGTGATCGACGGCGGAACCGACAGCGCCTACGCCTTCGCCGCGCCCTACACCTTCATCAACCCCTATTCGGTCTACAACGACGGCCTGATGGCCTCGAACGGCGCCAGCGCCACGCTGGACTTCGGGTCCTCGGCCGCGATGATGGTCACCAACGAGGACCGGATCCTGAACAGCGGGTCGGGCCTGGCGATCGACGCGCTGGGGAACCTGACCGTCAGCAACAGCGCCGGCTCAACGATCGCCAGCGGCGGGCCGATCGCCATCCGCTCGGCCGGCTCGATCACCCTGACCAACCGCRGGACCATCACCGGCTCGGTGATCAGCACGTCCAGCGGCGCGGCCGCCAGCAGCATCGACACCCTGGGCGGCGTCATCACCGGCGACGTCCTGCTGGGCGCCGGCGACGACACCCTGATCGGCACGTTCAACGCCGCGACCGGCAAGCTCGCCGAAATCTCCGGACGCATCGACGGCGGCGGCGGCGTCAACAGCCTGCGGTTCACGATGAACCAGAGCGCGGTGCTGGACGACATGTGGTCGTCCCTGCCGACCAACTTCCAGAAACTCCAGATCGGCTTGACGCAAAACGCGATCATCACCCTCAACGGCGCCGCGCACTACGGACTGCTGATCGGCGGCGACGGCGGCCTGGTCACCAATGGTCAGGTGAGCGTCGCGGGAACCGCGTTCGGCTCCTTCGCCCTCCCCTCGCCCGGCGGCCTGGATTTCACCAACAACGGCGACATTACCTCGACGTTCGCTCCCGTCTCCGGGTCGGATCCGACCGCCGCCGGCTATGCGGTCAATCTGTGGATGACCGACAAGATTCTCAACAGCGGCACGATCACCGCCGTGGGTGGCGGCGGCCTTTCGGCCCTCTTCAGCTTTGGCGGGACCGGCCTGGTGAACACGGGTTCGATCGTGGCCGACGGCACGGCGGCGAACGTTCAGCAGGGACCGCTGAACAACAGCGGCGTGATCCGGTCCCTCCAGGGCGTGGGCGTCAGCACGCTCGGCGGCTCGATCAACAATAGCGGCACGATCCAGGGCGCGACCGTCGCCATCACGACCAATGACAGGATCGTCAACACGGGCACGATCAGCGCCCCGAACGGCGTCGGCGTAGACCCCCGCACGTACGGCGTCATCGACAACCGCGCCGGCGGCGTCATCACCGGCGCCCGCTCGGTGGCGTTCAGGACCTATGGCGGCGGGCGTAACAGCGTCATCAACGCCGGAACGCTGAACGGCGACGTCTATCTCAAGAGCATGCAGGACTACGCCGATCAGTACTCCAACGGCGCCTATTCCGACAAAGGCGGCACGCTGAACGGCTCGCTGACCTTCGGGATCGGCTGGGACACCGTGGTGACCGATCTGGCTCGCTTCCAGGACGGCCGCTTCACCGGCGTCACCGGCACGGTCGACGCCGGTGGCGGATCGGGCGTGGACACCCTGCTTCTGCGCTTGAACGAGAACACCACCCGGACCCTGGCGCTGCCGACCAGCTTTGAAGCCTTCGCGCTCGACTTCTCGAACGACGCCAAGGTCTCGCTGACAATCAGCAGCCCCCTGGCCAACACCCTGTCGATAACGGGCCAGGGCAAACTCGACCTGACGGCGGACATCTCAACCACCAGCGGCTACGCGCTAAGCTTCTACGGCCCATCGGCGGCCTCGGCCGAGCAGGGCGGCTACGGCCCCGCCGACGGCGTGCTCTCGGTGATCAGCCGAGGCGCGGTAACGATCACCTCCGCCGGTTACTCAGCCGAAGGCGTTGTCCTGGCCGATAAATCGACCTTCGAGAACGCCGGCGTCCTGACGGTCAAAGGCTATGGCCCCGGCCCGTCGTCGACGGCCATCCGAGGTTCGGGCGAGGTGATCAACTCGGGCTCGATCCTGCTGAGCAACGCGGTCGGCGTCACCGACACCTTCAAGCTGTTCACCAACACCGGCGTCCTGAAGCAGGTCGACGGCGGCGGCCGCTCGACCGGCGTGTTTAACGTCAGCGGCGTCAAGAACACCGGCACCATCCAGACCCAGGGCCAGGCGATCGGCCTGTACACCTTCTCCAACTCGCCCATGACGGTCGAGAACAGCGGTCTCATCAGCAGCACGGGCGACAACGCCATCCAGGCCGACTACGCCAGCCTGACCCTGACCAACGCCGCCGCCGGCGTGATCTCCAGCACCACCGGCTACGCCATCCGCACCGGCTACGGTGACGAGAACATCAGCAACGCCGGCGCGATCACCGGGCGGATCGATCTGGGCACGGGCTCCGACAAGATCGAGAACCGCGGCACGATCACGGGCGACATCGCCCAGGGCTACGGCGACGGCAAGATCGACAACTACGGCTCGATCATCGGCAATGTCAGCCTGGGCGACGGCAACGACACGTTCATCCAGCGGGTCGGATCGTCGGTCACCGGCACGGTCGACGGCGGCTACGGCCTCGACACCCTGACGCTCGAC
>NZ_JBFTZS010000022.1:0-21412 GCF_056406675.1 Caulobacter sp. P1_B12_2
AACGGGCCGAAGAACGAGACCTTCAGCTTGGCCTTGCTGCCGGGGTCGGCGATCTTGGCCTTGCCTTCGCTGACCTTGACCGGTCCGGTCGGGCCGCCCTCGTGGCAGGTGTTGACCACCCGGATCAGCCCGTCGGGGCGCTTGGAATACTCGGCCGTGACGCCGTCGCAGCCCTTCTCGAACCGCATGTCGTAGCGCGCCGCCTCGTACCAGAGGCCGGCATAGCGATCGATGTCCACGGCCTTGGCCGGCTGGGGCGGGTTTCGATTGCCGCTGGGTCCGGCCACGCAGGCGGCGAGCGAGGCCGTGGTCAGCAGGGCGGCGGCGAACAGGCCAGGCAGGCGGCGCATCACGACCTCACGCCGGCGGCTGCTGCGGATATTCCAGCTTGGCGTAGCCCAGGGCCTTCACCCGCTCCAGGGCCTGGGCCTTGTCCGCCGGATCCATCACCGCCTTGCGCGACAGCAGCCAGACGAAGTTGCCGCCCGGCGTGGCCATGATCGCCCAGGACTGGTCGTCGGCCCGGTCGAGGACCCAGTATTCCTGCTTCTTCAGCCCGCCCAGGAAGCTCATCTTGAACTTGGCGTTCTGGGTTCCGGAGAGGATCTGGCCCGTGGTGTCGAACACCTTGGCGGCTCCCGAAGCCGAGCCCTTGCGGCAGATCTGGTGAACGGAGAACCCCGCGGCGCCTTTGCCGGTGAACTCGGTGGTCGGCGCCTGGCAGTCGCGCTGGCCGCTGTTGGGCGTGCGGGCGATCTCGTACCATTTGCCGGTGTAGAAGCTGGCGGCGACCGGCTTGGACGGGGGTTGAGCCGCCGCCCAGGCCGCCGTCGGGGCCTGGGTCGCGAGCAGACTCGCGGCGACGATCATCGGGAAAATTCTCATGTCGCTACCTTGACCCACAAGGCGCCAGAAACGCAAAGCGCCCCGCCAAGGTTCCTTGGCGGGGCGCTCGGAGGTCCTGAATCGACAGGGTCTATTCGGCGGCGATGGTCACCGGCGTGACGCGGTCCCTGAAGTTGATGGCCTGCAGGTGGCGGATGCCCTCCTCGGCGATGTCGTCGCCGACCATCCGGTCGCCCTCGCCCTTCAGCTCGTCGATGTCGACGTACATGGCGTAGAAGGCCTTGGTGCGGTCGGTAATGATGCCGGCGTTCAGCAGCGTCTTGACCAGCACCCGGAAGATGTTGGTCTGCTCCTTCATGTGCTCGCGACGCACGTCGTCGGTCATGATCTTCCCGTACTCCTCGACCACCTTGTCGGGGTCGAGGCCGAACTCGGCGTAGAGGTCCAGCTGCTGGTGCGGGGAAACCAGGTTGAACAGCAGGGTCTGGAAGCAGTGCGCCGCCCAGTCCTCGATGATCGCGTGCTCCTCGGGGCTCAGCTTGGGCACCGTGCGGTCGGCCCAGATCTTGCCGAACTTGTGGTGGAAGGCCTCGTCGGTCATCACCAGCTGCAGCATCTTCTTGCCGACCGGATCGTGGATCTGGTTGTAGAAGGTGGCGAAGGCGCCCATGGCCAGGCCCTCGACCAGCATCTGCATGCCGATGATCTTCTTGTAGACCTCGGGCGCGCCGATGATCTCGACCAGCAGGGTCTTCAGGGCCGGGCCGCACTCGACCGGCTTGCCCCAGCGGGCCTTGATGTACTTGGCGAAGGCCGTGACGTGGCGGGCCTCTTCGCGGGTCTGGTTGGCGGCGTATTCCTGGGCGCCCTGGTCCTTGAGCACGTGGCACAGGCTGGCCGACAGGTTCAGCGCGCCCTGCTCGCCGTGCAGGATCGAGGAGAAGCTGCGCAGCACCGACTGGTTGATGAAGCGGATGCGCTGCTTGGGATCGGAGAGATGTTCGGAGACGTAGTCGGTCGACAGGGCGATCACCAGGTCCTCGGGAACCAGCGCCTGGTTCTCCATGTCGAACGGTTCGTCGAAGTCGATATAGGTCTTGTCCAGCGGGTCCCAGAAGTGGTCGTGGGTCGCGGAAATGATCTTGTCGAAGGCCGTGGAGCGGTTGTTGTAGCGGTCCAGTTCGAGCATCGACTCGAAGTCGTCCGGCGCCACCGCGTCGTACATGGCGTCCTTGGTGATGTTCTTGTCCGTCATGGTGGCTCCTCGCCTAAAGGGGCTGGACAGGCTCCGTCTGACGCGGATCTCTGGCCTATCTAAACACTGTCAACTCAAAGAGCGGGCGGGGTCAAATTAAAAGTGACGACTGCGTCAGGTTCGCAGCAAGCGCCCGGACGGGCGGGAGGAAGCGCCGCCATGGGTCTCAATGTCTTCGTCCTGACCGGCGCGGGGATCTCGGCCGAGAGCGGGCTGGGCACCTTCCGCGACACCAGCGGGATCTGGACCCGGTACGACCTGACGGAGGTGGCGACGCCCGAAGGCTTCGCCCGCGACCCGGCCAAGGTGCGGGCCTTCTACAACGCCCGCCGTGCCAACCTGGCGGAGGCCGCGCCCAATGCGGCGCACACGGCCCTGGCGCGGCTGCGGGCGGGGCTGGCCGCGCGGGGCGGTCGCCTGTTCCTCTGCACCCAGAATGTCGACGACCTGCACGAGCAGGGTGGCTGCACCGAGGTGGTCCATATGCACGGGGAGCTGCGGGTCACGCGGTGCCACGCCTGCGGCGCGACCTGGCCGGACGCCGGACCTCTGGCCGCCGACAGCACTTGCCAGGCCTGCGGCGCCGTCGGGACCGCCCGGCCGCATGTGGTGTGGTTCGGCGAGGCCCCGCTGCACCTGGACGTGATCGACGACGCCCTGGAGGACAGCGACCTGTTCGTCTCCATCGGCACCTCCGGCTCGGTCTATCCGGCCGCCGGTCTGGTGACCGAGGCCCGGCGGCTGGGGATCCGGACCTGCGAACTGAACCTCGAGCCCTCCGACAATGCGAGAGCCTTCGACGAGCGCCGCTACGGCCCGGCGACGGAGGTCGTGCCGGCCTGGGTGGACGAGGTGTTGGCTTAGGGTCGGTGGGGCGAATACTTGCCCCCTACGGACCGCTTCGCGGTCGTCTTCCCCCATACGGGGAAGAGGGCTGCCGCTGCCGCGGTGCGCGTGTCCTCCGCCCCCATGGGGGCGGACAGACGGCGAAGCCGTCAGGTGGGGGCAAGTCAGTGTGATCTCACGCCGAGATCGCGTGCAGCTCCGCCGCGTGAGCCCGCAGCCACCGCCGATGCGGCGCCGGATCGCCCGACAGCGTCTCGCACAGCGCCCAGAACCGCGGCCCGTGATTGGCCTCGATCAGGTGGGCGCACTCGTGGGCGACGACGTAGTCGGCCACGTCGAACGGGGCCAGCACCAGCCGCCAGCTGTAGCGTATGGCGGCCGGGTGGCCGGGGCGGGCGGGGCGGCACGAGCCCCAGCGGGCCTTGGGGTCGGCGATGGCCACCGAGGGCATGGGGCGGCCCAGGGCGGCGGCGTGGTGGGCGGTGCGTTCGGTCAGGCGGGTCAGGGCCTCGCGCTTGGCCAGGCGGATGATCTTCAGCGACCAGGTGCTGTCGTCCGGCGCGATCAGGGCGTCGTCGGTCATTTTCGGGCGGCCGGGCCCGACCTCCAGCCGGTAGGGTTTGCCCAGCAGGCGCAGGATCCCGCCGGGGGCGATGACCTGCCGGTTGGGGAGGGCCGCCAGCTGGCCGGCGATCCAGTCGGCCTTCTCGTGGGCGAAGGCCACGGCCTCGGAGAGGCGGCGCGGCGTGGGGGCCAGGGCCACCACCTCGGACTTGGCCCGGTCGACCCGCAGCGAAATCCGCCGCGCCCGGCCGTCGACCTTCAGCCGCACCGCGCAGCCGCGCACGTCCAGCCGGTCACCGTCGGCRTARCGCTGCGGGCGGAAGAGGTTCATGTCCTCTAGATCGCCCCTCGACGGGAGTCGCGCAAGGTCGGCTCAGCTCTGGAAGTTCGGGTCGCTCTTGAGGATGAAGTCGCGGACCCGCGGATAGATCTCCTCGCGGAACCGGCGGCCGTTGAACACCCCGTAGTGGCCGACATTGGGCTGGACGTAGTCTTCCTTCATCGCCTCGGGAATGGCCGAGCACAGGGTGTGGGCCGCCTGGGTCTGGCCGATGCCGGAGATGTCGTCGTTCTCGCCCTCGACCGTCATCAGGCCGATGTCGGTGATCAGGTCCGGCCGCACCGGGCGGCCGCGATGGGTCAGCTCGCCCTTGGGCAGCAGGTGCTGCTGGAAGACGATGTCGATGGTCTGGAGGTAGAACTCTTCGGTCAGGTCCAGCACCGACAGGTACTCGTCGTAGAACTCCAGGTGCTTGTCGGCGCTGTCGCCGTCGCCCTTCACCAGGTCCTGGAAGTAGCGCTGGTGCGCCTCCTGGTGCTTGGCCTTGTTCATGCTCATGAAGCTGGCCAACTGGACGAAGCCCGGATAGACGCGCCGGCCCATGCCCGGATAGGGCGGGGGCACGGTGTAGATCATGTTGGACTGGAACCAGGCGAAGGGCTTTTCCTCGGCCAGGTTGTTGGTCACGGTCGGCGACAGGCGCGCGTCGATCGGCGAGCCCATGAAGGTCATGCTGGCGGGGCGCGACGGGTCGTTGTCCTCGGCCATCAGGGCGGCGGCGGCCAGGACCGGCGGGCCGGGCTGGCAGACGGCCACGACGTTGGGACGCGGGCCCAGGGCCGTCAGCATCTGGCGGATGTGGTCGATATAGTCGTGGAAGTCGAAGCGGCCCTGCAGGACCGAGACCTCGCGGGCGTTGATCCAGTCGACGACGAACACGGCGTGGTCGGGCAGGAAGGCCTCGACGGTGCCGCGCAACAGGGTCGCGTAGTGACCGGAGAGGGGCGCGACGATCAGCACGGCGGGGTCGAGGCTGAACTTGCCCGCCCGGCGCATGTCGGCCATGTCGCGGTCGAACTGGATGACCCGGGCCCAGGGGCTTTCCCAGACCACGGTGGGACGCACCCGCACGTCGACCTGGCCGACCTTGACCGTGTCGATGCGCCAGTCCGGCTTGCCGTAGCGGCGGGTGACGTTGGAGAACAGGTCCGCGCCCGCATGGATGCGCCGGCCAAGATCGCTCTCGGCCGCCGGATTCAGGGGCGAGCCCCAGAAGTCACGAGCGGCGCGGGCCGCCAGGCGCAGGGGGGTCGAGGCATAGAAGCTTGCCTCGTGGAGGGCGTACAGCATGGCGCATCCAGTATGTTGCGATGCAGCATAACACGCCAAACCTTAAGACGGTACCGCCTTCCGGTAGCGGTGCGGCGTCGCGGGCGCCCGGCTACCGCCCTTCCATGGCGTCCCGGATCTGCCGGGCGATCTCCTCGGGCGGCAGGTTGTAGGCGATCACCTTGGAGAACCGGCCCTTGGGATCCATCAGATAGATCGCCGTCGAGTGGTCGACGCTGTAGTCCGGCCCGTCGCCGACCTGCTTGTAATAGGCGCGATAGGCCTTGGCCGCGGCGGCCACCTGCTGCGGCGTGCCGGTCAGGCCGACGATGTTCTTCGGCAGGGTGGGGCCCGACAGGAAGGTCTTCAACTGCTGCGGATTGTCGCGGCCGGGGTCGACCGAGATGAAGACGATCTTCAGGTCCTTGGCCTTGGGACCCAGCTGGTCGCTGGCGGCAGCCAGGGCCTGCAGGGTGCCGGGGCAGACGTCGGGGCAGTAGGTGAAGCCGAAGAACACCGCGTTCCACTGGCCCTTCAGCGTCGCCTCGGTGGTCGGCTGGCCGTTCTGGTCAACCAACTGGAACGGTCCGCCCACCAGGGACGGCGCCGGAGCCTTGTCGAAGATGCCCGCCTTGTAGATCAGCCCGCCGGCCAGCAGCACGGCGAGCAGGCCCGCCAGAATCGCGAACAACCGATGACGGGGCATGGGCGTTGAACCTTTCGCTCTCGCCAGAGGAGAATTTCTGGCTCTATGGTGCGACATGGCTGACGCTTCCCTGAAGAATGCGCCGCATAGTTCGCCTCGGACGGGGCTCGATAAGCCTGACGTCGAGGCGGCGCAAGACGAGGACTGGTCCTGGGCGGGTCCCGGGCTGCGTCGTGGACGCTTAAGGGTCCGCACCCTGATCGCCCAGCGCTGGATCATGGTGGTCGGCCAGGTGGTCGCCGTGCTGGTGGCCGGCCTGGTCCTGGATCTGAAGATTCCCTACGCCCTGTGCTTCAGCCTGATCGCCATGTCGGCCTGGCTGAACGTGTTGATCGGCCTGGCGTTCGGCGGCCAGCGGATGGCCCGCGAGGGCGAGGCCACGGCCCAGATCGCCTTCGACACCCTGCAGCTGGCGGGGATGCTGTATCTGACCGGCGGCATCATCAATCCGTTCTCCCTGCTGCTGATCGCCCCCGTCACCCTGGCCGCCGCGACCCTGCCGGCCCGGTTCGCGGCGGGGATCGGCGCCCTGGCCGTGGCGGCCTGTCTGCTCCTGGCGTTCTTCTCCCTGCCGCTGCCCTATCGGCCGTCGGCGGGACCTGGACCCTTGCCCGGCGGCCTGACCCTGATGACGATCGTGCTGTCGCGGATCCTGGGGATCGCGGTGACCGGCGCCTATGCCTGGCAGGCGGCGACGGAGTCGGCGCGGATGGAGCTGGCGCTGAACGTCACCGAGACCGTGCTGGCCCGCGAGCAGCGCCTGTCGGCCCTGGGCGCCCTGGCCGCCGCCGCCGCCCACGAGCTGGGCACGCCCCTGGCCACCATCTCGGTCGTCGCCCGCGAGATGGTCCGCAACGCTCCCGACGAGCAGACCCGCGAGGACGCCGAGCTGATGATCGGCCAGGCCATGCGCTGTCGCGAGATCCTGGCCCGGCTGACAGAGATGCCCGAGGCCAAGGACGCGGTGCACGAGCGCATCAGCCTGGTGCAGCTGGTCCACGAGGTGATCGAGCCGCACATGATCCACGGCGTCCGGGTCGAGGCGGTGGTCAACGGTCCGCCCGGCGATTCCGCGCCCGACATCTGGCGGCGGGCCGAGATCCTTCACGCTCTGACCACCATCGTCGAGAACGCCGTCGACTTCGCCCGGGCCGAGGTCATCGTCGTGGCCCGGTTCGACACCCGCGCCGTGGTGATCGAGGTGCGCGACGACGGGCCGGGCTTCTCGCCCGAGATCCTGGCCAAGCTGGGCGAGCCCTATGTGACGTCCCGTCCGGGGGCGGAGGGCTCCAGAACCGGCCATATCGGCATGGGGCTGGGCTTCTTCATCGCCAAGACGCTTCTGGAACGAACCGGGGCGACGGTGGATTTCAAGAACGGTCGGCGCGGGGGCGCGGTGGTCGCCGCGCGCTGGCCGAGGTCGGCGCTGGAGGCGCCGGCGATCATCGGAGCGAGCGAGCTGTAATGAAACACTTGCGACACTCGGCGATTGGGCAACAAGATAGCTCGCTCGTGGCCCGGTTGAGTGTCGGCGTTGGGAGGCGCTGAATTTCATGGCGGATATCGGTGAACTGGTCGCGGCTCTGCCCGACAAATCCCTGCTGCTTCTCGACGACGACGCGCCTCTGCGCACGCGATTGGGTCGAGCGCTGGAACAGCGCGGATTTTCGGTGACGCTCTGCGCGTCCGTCGCCGAGGCGATGACCGCCCTGCGAACCCAGGCCCCCGCCCACGCCGTGCTCGACATGCGCCTGGAGGACGGCACCGGCCTGAAGGTGGTCGAGGCGGTGCGCGACGTGCGCCCCGACGCCAAGGTCATCATGCTGACCGGCTACGGCAACATCGCCACGGCGGTCGCCGCGGTGAAGGCCGGGGTGATCGACTATCTCTCCAAGCCGGCCGACGCCGACGACGTGGCCCGCGCCCTGCTGGCCGCCAAGGGCGACGCCCCGGTCCCGCCCGAAAATCCGATGAGCGCCGACCGGGTCCGCTGGGAGCACATCCAGCGGGTCTACGAGATGTGCGGCCACAACGTTTCCGAGACGGCCCGCCGGCTGAACATGCACCGGCGGACGCTGCAGCGGATTTTGGCGAAGCGGGCGCCGCGGTAACGTCCCCACGATCATCATCCTCGGACTTGTTCTGAGGACCCCTCGGTCCGCCGAGCGGGCGAAAAAGATAAAGGGCGCCGTCGATGCGGCGCCCTTCGTCATTCTGTCTTCAAGCTGAAACAGGGGTCCTCGGAACAAGTCCGAGGATGACGTTCGTGAAAACGGCCGTCCCGCCCTGGGTGCTCACATCGCCGAAATGCCGCCGTCCAGCTTCAGTTCGGCGCCGGTCATGAACTTGCTCTCGTCGCTGGCCAGGTAGAGCACGGCGTTGGCGATGTCGTTGGGCTCGCCGATGTGGCCCAGCGGGATCTGGCGGCCCAGCTTGGCGTGGGCCTCGTCCTTGCCCAGGCGCTGGGTCAGGGGATCGAGGATCGGCGTGTCGATGAAGGTCGGGTGGATCGAGTTGGAGCGGATATCCAGCCCCATCTTGGCGCAGTAGAGCGCGATGTTCTTGCTCAGCAGCCAGACCCCCGCCTTCGACGCGTTGTAGGCCGGCGAATTGTGGTTGGCGATCAGGCCGGCGATCGAGCTGATGTTGACGATCGAGCCCGGCTGATGGGCGCGCATGTATTTCAGCGCGTGCTTGGCCCCCAGGAAGACGCTGTCGACATTGATCGACATGATCTTCTTCCAGAGATCGAACTCCATCTGCTCCAGCGGCTTGTCGCCCGCCACGCCGGCGTTGTTGAGCAGGACCGAGATCCCGCCCATGGCCGCGTCGGCCTTTTCCAGGGCCTCGATCCACTGGTCTTCCTGGGTGACGTCCAGTTCGAAGGCGAAGGCCGTGCCCGCGCCGTGGGCGGCGTTGATCTCGTCCGCCACGGCCTGGGCCCCGGCGAAGTTGATGTCGGCGAGGCTGACCTTGGCGCCTTCCTCGGCGAGCCGCCGTCCGGCGGCCGCGCCGAGACCCTGGGCTCCACCGGTGATGAAGGCCTTCTTGCCGGCGACCCGGCCCGTGCTCTGCGCCATTTGCGGCGTCCTCCCGATTATAATTCAAACGATAGTTTGAACCGGATGGGCGACGCACGGAAGGGGGAAACGCCGTGCGTCCTTCGAGGCCCGCTGCGCGGGCGCCTCAGGATGGGAGATCGGTGCTGAATTCCTCTTCCTGAGGTGCGAGGCGGAGCCGAGCCTCGAAGGACGCACGGCGCTAGGCGATCCCGTCCATGAACCGCGCCATCTCGACGTCCAGCGCGCTGACTCCGTCGGCGTCGTGGGTGGTCAGCACCACCTCGACCCGGTTGTAGACATTGAACCATTCGGGATGGTGGTCGAGCTTGTCGGCCTTCAGGGCCACGCGGGTCATGAACCCGAAGGCGGCGTTGAAGTCGGCGAACTTGAAGGTCTTGCCGATCGCGTCCTTCTCGGACACGGCGGCCCAGCCCTCGAGCTGGGAAAGGGCGGCGGCGGCGCCGATCTTGGCGGGGCGGGACATGGCGGCTCCTGCGACGGGACTTTTCCCAGTCAGAACGCCAAACCGGTCGCCGCCGCAAGGTCCTCCAGCGCCTGGTCCTGCGTGGTGACCTTGATGGCGGTCATGCCCAGGGCCGCGGCCGGCTYGCAGTTGACCCCCAGGTCGTCGAGATACACGCAGGCCTCCGGCGCCACGCCCAACAGGTCGCACATCATCTGGTAGATGCGGGGATCGGGCTTGCGCACCCCGGCCTTGGAGCTTTCCAGCACCGCGTCGAACTGGGCGAAGATCTCGGCGATGGCCTGGGCCTTTTCGGCCGAACCGGCCATGCCCGTGCCGTGGCCGGTGACGACGTTGTTGGTGATGCAGCCGACCTTGAACCGCGCCTTGCAGGCCTTCAGCGCCGCCACCACCCGGGGCCGCACGTCGCCCGACAGCAGGGGCAGCACCTCGGCGCCGCGAAGCGGATGGCCCAGGCGCTGGGCCTCCTCCAGGAACATCGCGTCGAAGGCCGCCGCGTCGATCTCGTTGCGTTCGAACAGCGCCCAGGCGTTGGCGTCGGGATCGGCGGCGTTGACCCGGCGGATGAAGTCCTGGGGCAGGCCGCGCTGGACCTCGAACCGCCGGAAGGCCTCGAACGGCGAGGTGGTGAACACGCCGCCGAAATCCCAGATCACCGCCTCGATCGCCATGTCTGCCCTCAAACAACTGTTTGATGGACGCTAGGCGGCCGGCGCGACCCTGGCAATCGCCTGATGAATCTTCATGGCCAAGCTCGCGTTGGGGGTGAATGCGGGCGAAACCGTCGCGGGGCTCTGGTTTGTTAACCTTCTGGAGTTTTCGCCATGGTCCGCCCCCTGTTTCCGTTGCTCGTTCTAGCCGCCGCTGTCGCGTGCGGCGCGGGAACCGCCGCGTCGGCTCAGGACGGTCCGGGCGAGTGCGTCACGCGCCGGGTCACCGGCCCGGGCGGCGCCTATCGCTGGGACCGCGTCGAGTGCGAGGCCCATTCGGGCTGGAGCGACTTCGACCGCTGGGGTTACGAGCGCCGGCCGCTGATCGTGGTGGACGGCCCGCTGCAAGGCGACCGCTACGGCGGCTGGCGCCCGGCGGGCCAAGGCTACGGTCGAGGTTACGACGGACAGAACGACGGCGGGCGCTACGGTGCGCCCTATTCGACTTACCGCGTCGCGGGTCGAGACGCGGACGGCTTCCTGGTCTGGCCAGGCAAGCTGCCGTAACGACTCATGTTTTTGGCCCGAGGATTGCGTGTGGGGGGACCGTACGCATCAATTCGGGACGGGGGAATTTTTACCATGCGCCAACCGAGCAAGCCGCTCTTCAAGACCTATGAAATCGTGGCGATCGTCGCCTTCGTGGTCGCCGCGATCGGCGTCGGCAGCCTGAGGCTGGTCTACTAGCCGCGTCGGAACTGACCGACTTCGGAACATAAGGACCCCGTCCGCGCGTTGTGGACGGGTATCCGGAGGTTCCGCCCTGACGACGCTCGCTCCAAATCCGCCTCCCAGCTTGGCCGCGCGCCTGCGCGGCCTGCCGCCGCGCGCCCGCTGGGGGATCATCGGGGCGATCCTGCTGACCGCGGCGATCGTGATCTTCCTGGTGCTGTTCGACTGGAACTGGTTCCGGGGGCCGCTGGGCCGGTTCGCCTCGGCGCGCCTGGACCGCGAGGTGGTGATCACCGGCGACCTGCGCGTCCATCCCTGGTCGTTCTCGCCGAAGGTGGAGGCCTATGGTATCCGCGTCGCTCAGCCGGATTGGGCGGCCAAGGCCGATCCCAAGGGCTCGCCGGCCGGGACCCCGATGGCCAAGGTCGATCGCGTCGCGGTGCAGATCAAGCTGCTGCCGCTGCTGAAGGGCGACGTCATCCTGCCGCTGCTGGCCGTGGATCGCCCCGACGTACGCCTGCTGCGCGAGGCCTCGGGCCGCGCCAACTGGACGTTCGGCGATCCCAACGCGCCCAAGAAGCCGCTGAAGCTGCCGGCCATCCAGCACTTCATCATCAATGACGGCCAGCTGCGCTACGCCGACCAGCAGCGCGACATCTTCTTCCTGGGCACGGTCAGCTCCAACGAGCACGCCAGCGCCGATGGGCGCGGCAAGTTCGTGCTGGAGGGCAAGGGACAGCTGAACCGCGCGCCGTTCACGGCCATGGTCACCGGCGGACCGCTGCTGAACATCTCGCCCAACCGTCCCTATCCGTTCGACGCCAAGGTTGACGCGGGCTCGACCCACGTCACCGCCAAGGGCGACATCACCAAGCCGTTCGACCTGGGCCGGTTCGAGACCCAGGTCAGCGTGTCGGGCACGGACCTCAACCGCCTGTACGCCCTGACCGGACTGACCCTGCCCAACACCCCGCCCTACAAGATCAGCGGCCACCTGACCCGCAAGGGCGAGCGGTTCGACTTCAAAAAGCTCAATGGCCGGATCGGCGACAGCGACGTCTCGGGCGACCTGTTCGTGCTGATGGGGCGCGAGCGGCCCTATCTGGAGGCCGACCTGCAATCCAAGCGACTGGACTTCGACGATCTGGGCAGCATCTTCGGCGCCGCGCCGGCCACCGGCCGGGGCGAGACCGCCTCGGCGGGTCAGAAGGTCGAGGCCGCCGAGCGCGACGCCACCCAGCGCCTGCTGCCTGACGCCACCCTGCAGGTCGAACGCGTCAAGGCGATGGACGCCAAGGTCAAGTACCGGGCCCTGAGCGTGAACGCGCCGAACCTGCCGCTGAAGAAGGTCCGCGCCGACCTGACGCTGGAGAAGGGCGTGYTGACCGTCGATCCGATCGCCTTCACCTTCTCGCGCGGCGACCTGTCGGGGAAGGTGCGGCTGGACGCCAATCCGAAAGTCCCGCGCACCGACGTCGACGTGCGCCTGACCAACGCCAAGCTGGAAGACTTCATCTCGATCAAGAACAGCAACGGCCAGCCGGCGATCGAGGGCGGGGTGATGGCCCGGGCCAAGCTGACCGGCTACGGCAACTCGGTGCACCGCGCCGCCTCCACCGCCAATGGCCAGGTGACGCTGGTGTCGCCCAAGGGCCAGATCCGCCAGGCCTTCGCCGAATTGCTGGGCGTCAACGCTTCCAAGGGCCTGCTGCTGTTGCTGAGCAAGGATAACCGCGAGACCAGCGTCCGCTGCGCCGTGGCCGACTTCAGCGTCAAGGACGGGATCATGACCTCCAACCAGATCGTCGCCGACACCGGCGTGGTCCTGGCCAAGGGCAAGGGCACGATCGACCTGCAGAACGAACGCATGAATCTGCGCATCGACGGCGACAGCAAGAAGCCGCGCCTGGTGCGGCTGTTCATCCCGATCACCATCAAGGGGCCGTTCATGGCGCCGAAGGTCGGGCTGGAGACGGGCGGAGCGGTGGCCCAGGGCGGCATCGCCGCGGCGCTGGGCGTTCTGGTCACGCCCCTGGCCGCCGTCCTGCCGTTCGTCACGGGCGGCGAAGCCAAGGACGCCGACTGCGCCAGCATCGTCGCCGAGGCCCGCAGCGACGGGGCTCCCGTCAAGGTGGCCCAGACCACCCCGGCCAAGCCGAAGAAGTAAAGGCCCTCCCCACAGGGGGGCCTTAGCGCTCACGAGAGGGATGACGGGCCGGGCGGTTCCGTCTAGATTTCACCTCGTCCGACACCCCGCGTGGTTCATGTCCGAGATTGTAGTCGAGGCCCGGGCCTAAGGCTCCGAACCTCCCGTTCGACAGCTGATCAGGCCCCGATCCGTCCGCTCGCCGTGACGGCGAGCGTTCTCACGCCTCGATCCTCGGACATTCCCTTGAACATCTCAAAGCCGCAGCAACGCACGCTGCACGCGCTGGCGCAGGGCGCCCGCATCGAACTCCTGCGCGACGACAAAGGCCGCGTCGTCGGCGCCGACTGCATCACCGGCGAGGGCTGGCGCCTGAGCGACTGCACGCTGGGGGTCTTCAAGACCCTCAAGCGGCGGCGCTTCATCGCCAGCGCCAGCGGCGGGCCCTACCGGATCACCCGCCTGGGCGCGGTGAACCTGCGCGGTCAGCTGGACAACCGTGTGACCGCGCGAGCCTGGTAGCTAGGCAAGCCGGAAAAAGAAGACGCGCGCGGCGCCGTAGTCGCGCGCGTCGAGCCGCTGGAAGCCGGCGGGCGCCGGGTCGGGCTCGTCGCGGCCGCGCTCGAACATCACGATCGCGCCGGGGGCCAGCCAGCCGCCGGCGACCAGCTGGGCCATGGCCTTCTCGCCAAGGCCCTTGGCGTAGGGCGGGTCGAGGAAAGCGATGTCGAACGGCGCGCCGACGCTGGCCGGAACGAGGCCGAGGTCGGTGGCGTCGCGACGATGGACCTTGGTCTGGCCGAACAGGCTGAAGGCGTCCACGTTCTCGCGGATCGCGCCCCGCGCGGCGTCGTCGGTCTCGACGAACAGGCAGAAGGCCGCGCCGCGTGATATCGCCTCCAGGCCGAGCGCCCCGGACCCAGCGAACACGTCGATCACGCGCGCTCCGTGCAGCTCCGGCGCCCAGGCGGCGTGCTCCAGGATGTTGAACACCGCCTGCCGGGCCCGGTCGGACGTGGGGCGGGTCGTGTCGCCAGGCGGGGTGACGATGGCCTTGCCGCGATACTGGCCCGAGACGATGCGCATGCTCAGGTTTCCGCCGGCTCGGCCGGGGTCTTGGGCTGCAGGCGCCGGCCGACGAAGGTCAGGCCCGCCGTGATCGCGCCGATGGCGAGGAAGCCCCAGGGCGTATGGCTCAGCACGCTGACGAACGACAGGCCGCAGAACAGGCCCGGCAGCAGCGAGACCCGCGCCAGGATGAACAGCCGGGTCGGCAGGTCGATCGGTTCGGCCAGCTTGCCGATGAAGGCCGCATAGCCCCAGGCCAGGCCCTGGGCGATCCCGACGCCGGCCACCAGGCCGACATAGATGTAGAGCGAGCCCACGCTGTTGGCTTCCCACAGCAGCTCGGTGCCCAGGGGCAGCAGCGCCACCAGGCCCAGCATCAGGAAGTTCAGCACGTCCAGCACCCCGTCGGCCYTCCTCAGGCGGGAATAGGTGCGGCGATGGCTGATCCACAGCACGCCGATCGCGGCGAAGCTGACCGCATAGGCCGTCAGCTTGGCGGCCATCAGGTGAAAGAACGACCCCACATCGCCATGCCAGCCCTCGGGCGGATGGATCTCGATGGCCAACAGGGTGATGGCGATCGCGAACACCGCGTCCGAGAACAGGATCAGGCGGTGGAGGTGCTGTGCTTCCTTGTCGGTGATATCGGTCATGAGACGCCCCGTATTTGACCCGATGTGTGCCGCGCGCCGGTCATCGCGGCAAGTCGCCTATCGCGCGGCTTGCGTCGCGGGCGGTGAACGCCTAGCGATGATCCAGGTCAGGAAACGAAAAAAGTGGTTCTCGCAGAGCTTAAACGGTCGCCGTTCCTGGACGATCTGACGCCGACCGACCGACGCGTCGTCCCGCTCCTGCTGACCCTGCCCATCGGCGCGCTCGCGGCCTTTCTGGCGGCCCTGATCTGCGGCGCCGCGGTGTTCCTGGCCTTCGCGATCGGTGGCGGCGGCGTCGAGGCCGTCGAGCGGCTGATGGCCATGGTCGGCCGGACCGAGACGCCGTCCACCCTGACCCAGATCGCCTTCGTCATCGGCCTGCTGGCCTTCGTCAACGGCGGCATGGCCCTGGCCTTCGTGGGCGTGGCCGCCTTGCTGCAACGCCGTCGGCTGACCTCCTATTTCACCGCCGCGCCCCGGTTCCGCTGGCGGCTCCTGCTGCTGGGCCTGGGCCTGTTCGCGGTGACGATCGGGCCGCTGCTGCTGGCCTCGGCGGCCTTGGACCCCAAGTCGCCGGCCGCGCCGATCCTCAACGTCAGCCCGGACCTGACCGGCCGGGCGATCTACGCGGCCATGGTCGTGTCGCTGCTGCTGATCGCCGCCGCCGCCGAGGAGCTGGTCTTCCGGGGCTGGCTGGTCAAGGTCGTCGGCGCCTGGTTCCCCGATCCGCGCGTGGTGCTGGTGCTGAGCGGCCTGCTGTTCTCGGCGATCCATTTCGATCCCAATCTCGACGCCTTCTTGGTGCGGCTGGCCATGGGCGTGGGCCTGGCCTGGATGACCCTGCGGCTGGGCGGGATCGAGTTCGCCATCGGGGCCCACGCGGCCAACAACATCGTGATCCTGCTGTTCATCCAGCCGATGGCGCTGAAGCCCGAACCGCCGCACGGCTTCCCGCCCGAGACCCTGGTCATCGCGCCCCTGATGCTGGCGGGCTATGTCGCCCTGGCCGAGATCGCCGCGCGGTGGGCGCCGCTGCGTCGCTGGACGCGCCTCGCCGCCACCTGAGCCCCTAAGACCAGCGTAACGGCGGGGCCTGGTCCTTCAGGGCCAGCAGCGCCGCGCGCAGCCGCGCCATGAAGGCGGGGCGATCGCCCGTCCAGGCGACGGGCTCGCCCACCAGCACCGCGCAGTTCAGCGGCGCGGGGATGGCCTCGCCCTTGGGCAGGACGCGGCCGGCGCCCTGGATCCAGACCGGCGTGACCGGAGCCTCGGGAAAGGCCTCCGCCAGGCGCGCGACGCCGCTCTTCAGCTGACCCAGCTCGTCGCCGTCGCCGCGCGTGCCCTCGGGAAACACCACCACGATGTCGCCGGCCGCGAGGGCCGCGCGGGCCGGCGCCAGGACGTCTTCTCCGCCGTCTTGCGTCCTTTGGCCGGCCTTCAGCCGCGCCACCGGCACGATGCCGATCACATGACGCGAGAACCAGCCGATCACAGGGTCGTGCAGGAAATAGTCGGCCGCCGCCACCGGCCGCACGCGGGCCACGGCGCGCGAGGGGAAGATCGCCAGCAGCAGCAGGGTGTCGACATGGCTGGAATGGTTGGCCGCGACAATGGCCGGCCCCTTCAGCGGCAGGCGCTCGCGGCCGGTGACGTCCGCCCCGGTCAGGAACAGGGCCAGGGGCCGGGCCACCAGCACCAGCAGCAGGAAGCGAAGCCAGCCCACGGTCAGAACTTGTCCATTAAAACTTGCTCAGGGCGAACAGCGCCAGCAGGTGGAAATAGAGCGGGGCGGTGAAGGTCAGGCTGTCGGCGCGGTCCAGCACCCCGCCATGGCCGGGAATGGCGTGGGAGGTGTCCTTGACCCCGATGTCGCGCTTGACCGCGCTCATGGTCACGTCGCCGGCGAAGCCCGCCACGGGCAGGGCCAGGGCGACGATCAGCAGGCCGTGACCGGCCAGCGGCGTGAACACCGGCCCGGCGAACCAGATCAGCAGCCCCGTCGCCAGCCAGCCGCCCAGGAAGCCCTCCCAAGTCTTGTTGGGGCTGACGGTGGGCGCGATCTTGTGACGGCCCAGCAGCTTGCCGAACACGTATTGGGCCACATCGTTGAACTCGGTGACCAGCAGCAGGAAGAACACCAGCCCCGCCGCCCCGGCCGGCAGGCGGTCGGTGTCGGGCGTCCGCATCAGGAAGGCCGCGAAGCCCAGGTTGTAGACGCAGGTCACCAAGCCCCAGTGGAAGGTGGCGGCGGTGGTCAGGAAGCCGCGCGTCTGGCCCAGCATGGCCATCAGGAACGGCAGGCCCAGAAAGGTCCAGACCGGGATGAACACCAGGTAGAACATGTAGCGGTCGGCGGCGATGAAGCCGTAGGCGGCCAGCAGGATCAGATAGGCCGCCAGGATCGCCGGGCGGTCCTCCTTGCGGATCGGGGCCAGCGACAGGAACTCGCGCAGCGCCATGAACGAGATCAGGGCGAACACCAGGACGGTCGCCTGCCAGCCCAGCAGCAGGGCGCCGGCCAGCAGGGCGACCATCACCCACCAGCTGGCGATCCGCTGGCGCAGCTCGCGATAGTCCTGGCCGGGCTTGAGCGCGGTCAGCACCGTGGCGATGGCCCCGGCCACGCTCAGCAGGGCCACCACGCCGGCCAGGCCGATCAGCAGCACCGGCGGCTGGGCGGCGAAGAAGGCCAGAACGGTCGCGACGAAGTCCATGCGGCTCCTGGCCATGCGCCGGCTGGCGGTGAACCCTTTTAGCTATAGCCTAGTTCTCGCTATCGAGGAGCGCGCATGACCGAGGACCTGGACAACCGCCGCCCGCTGAAGGTCCGCGACGCGGCCTTTGCCCGGCGGATGGCCGAACGGCTGGCCAAGGCCAAGGTCAGTCCCGACGCGATCTCGGCGGCCAGCGTGGCCTTCGCCGCCCTGGGCGGAGCGCTGCTGATGACGGCGGGCGGGTTGGACGGCTGGGTCTTCCGCGCGGTGGTGCTGGTGCTGGCGGCGGCGTGCATCCAGGCGCGGCTGCTGTGCAACCTGCTGGACGGCCTGGTGGCGGTCGAGCATGGCCGGGGCGGAAGCGCCGGGCCGATCTGGAACGAGCTGCCCGACCGGATCGCCGATGTGCTGCTGCTGGCCGGGGCCGGCTACGGCGTCCAGACCGCGGGCCTCGGCGGCGGCGCGGCCGTCGGCTGGATCGCGGCGGTGCTGGCGGTGCTGACCGCCTATGTCCGCGAACTGGGCCGAGGCCTGGGCCGTCCGGCCGACTTCTCGGGTCCGATGGCCAAACAGCAGCGCATGGCGGCGCTGACGATATTCTGCGTGATCTCGGCGTTCGAACCGTTGTGGCGCGGCGACGGCCAGATGCTGCTCTGCGGCCTGCTGGTGATCGCGGCGGGAACGCTGGTCACGGTGGTGCGGCGGACGCGGAACCTGGCGCGGGGGCTGCGGGAGCGAGGTTAGCGCTCTCATCTCAACCGTCATCCCGGGCACAAGGCCCGGGATGACGAGCTGTTAGGTGGCGAGAAACCTAGCGCTTGCCGCGCGGCGCGCTTGGACCGCCCGGACGGGCGCCGCTCGGCTTGCCGCCGGGGCGCGGGGCGCCCTTGGGACCGTCGGGGCGAGCGCCGGCCGACTTGGCCATGCCCGGCTTGGACCACACCTTGCCGGCTTCGCCAGGCTTGGAGCCCGCTGTGTTGGGGCCGGCCGTCCTGGCCGTGCTGGGCTTGCCGCCCGGACGCGCGCCGCCGGGCTTGCCGCCGGTCCTGGCCGGACCGTCGCCCAACGGCTTGTAGCCATTGGCCCGCAGCGCGCCGAGCTTCGGCTTGGAGGGCGCATGGCTGGACGCCTGTCCGGCCGACTTGTCGGGCCGCGCGTCCTTGCCGCTCGCCGCCCGCTTGTCGGCCGCGTTCTTGTCGGCCAGGCCCTTGTCGCGGACCCGCTTGGCGGCGGCGTCGCGATAGGTCAGCGGCTTTGGGCCGATCATCTTGCTCTCGATCGACTTCTTGGCGTGCGCGACGGGCGCGCGGCCCGCGATCGCCGGCTTCTTCTTGGGCTTGGCCCAGCCCGGCTTGCGGACGAACTTCTCTTCCTCGACCCGCTCGTCGGGGATCAGGATCGAGGTCTGGACCGCCCTGTTGGTGCGGGGCACGCCGCGGCGCTGCATGTCGCCGCCGCCCGCCGTGCCGACCGCCTTCAGCGGATCGGCCACGCCGATGAACTGCGGCTTGTCGCCCTTGGGCATGTTCTCTTCGGCGACGATGCCTTCCAGCAGCTCGCGGATCACCCGCGGGCCGACCTCCTCGACCTGGCCGGGCAGCAGGGTCCCCAGCGCGAACGGGCCGTAGGACAGGCGGATCAGCCGGTTGACCTTCAGGCCGATGGACTCCAGCACCCGCCGCACTTCGCGGTTCTTGCCTTCGCTCAGCGACAGGGTGATCCAGATGTTCTTGCCGCCGCCGGCCTTTTCCTGGGCCTTGTCGAGGCGGGCCTCGATCGGGCCGTAGCGCACGCCCTCGACCGTGCAGCCGTCCTTCAGCTTGTCCAGCTTGGCCTGGCTGGTGTCGCCGAAGGCCCGGGCGCGATAGCGGCGGACCCAGGCGTTGTTGGGCATTTCCAGGGCGCGCGACAGGGCGCCGTCATTGGTCAGCAGCAGCAGGCCCTCGGAGTTGAGGTCCAGGCGGCCGACCGAGATCAGGCGCGGCAGGTCGCGCGGCAGGGCCGAGAACACCGTCGGGCGCTGCTTGGGATCGTTGTGGGTGGTCATCAGCCCGGTGGGCTTGTGATAGCGGAAGACGCGCGTGGATTCCGGCGCGTCGATCATCTTGCCGTCGACGGTCAGGATGTCGTCGGGACGGACCTTGATGGCGGGGGTGGTCAGCACTYCGCCGTTCAGGGCGACCCGGCCGTCCTCGATCAGCCGCTCGACCGCGCGCCGCGAGGCGACGCCGGCCCTTGCCAGCATCTTGGCGACCCGCGCGCCGTCTCCGTCGTCGTCTTGACCCGGAATGGCGTTGTCATGCAGGTGGGGCTGGTATTTGTCGGTCACTGCGTCGGTCCTTCAAGGGCGGGGCGCATCTCACGATGGGCGGTTTTCTAATGCGCACCGATCCGGGCGGGGATCAAGGTTGACGGGGCTTAGATAGTAATAGTATATACTAAACATATCGAGATTTCCGCAAGGCGGCGCAATGAAGTACGAGCCTTTGAAGCGACATCTGGAGAGTTCGTTTTCGCGCGGCGAGATGCGTCTCGGATTCGCGGAAATTGAACGCATGCTGCGCTTCTCCTTGCCGCGTTCGGCTTACGCCCACCAGGCTTGGTGGTCGAATACGAGGGTCGGCCACTCGCACGCGGCCGCTTGGCTCGACGCCGGCTGGAAGACCGCCGCCCTCGACCTCGTCGCGCAGAAGGTCAGCTTCGTCAGGGAAGGAACCGGGTCCGGCCTCGCCGAGCAGGGATCGTCCTTCCGGCATCGGAACGCGGAGATCATCGCCCTGCCTGCGAGCGCGCTTAGCGAACGCGCCCTGCGGATGCTCGACGAGCACGTCAAGACTGATGGTGGTGATCGGGCCAGCGCCTGCATCGCCCTGCTTGACCAATTGGCCAACGACCGGCTGGTGGCGCTGGTCGAGTGGTTCCAAAACGCTTCGCCGCGTTCGACAGTCGACGCCGTCGACCTGATCCGTGAGGATCGGGACAGCGATGAGCGATGAGGTCGTTCTGGACGCATCGGTCGCCGTGGACTGGCTTCTGCCGGGGCCACGGTCGGCCGTGGCCCTGGCGTTCCTGCAAGCGGGAGCGCGTCGAATCGCGCCCGACCTGATCTTCGCTGAGTTTGTGTCGGTGGCGGCAAGATTCACGCGACGGGGTTTGGCGCCAGAGGCGGATGTACGCGCGGCCGTTGAACGACTTCCGCAGTTGATCGACGAGGTGGCTCCCTTGAGTGATCTGGCCGCGCCCGCCTATGACCTAGCGACGCGCTACAGCTTTTCGGCCTATGACGCCGTCTATCTGACTTTAGCGTTGCGGCGTGGTCTTCGATTGGTCACCGCCGATGCGAAGCTGGCCAGACGGGCGGCGGACGTCGGGCTCGCCGCGTCCGTTCGTCACTTGACCTCGGAGTTCTGATCATCGCTGTCACCCCGCTCACCGACGAAGCCGTCATGGCCCTGGCCCTGGACGAGGCCCGCGCCGCCGCCGTGCGGGGCGAGACGCCGGTGGGGGCGGTGATCCTGGATCCGGCGACCGGCGAGATCATCGCCCAGGCCGGCAACGGGCCGATCGGCGCGCACGATCCGACGGCCCACGCCGAGATCGCCGCGATCCGGATCGCCGCCGCCAAGCTCGGCAACTACCGCCTGACCGACCTGACCCTGGTGGTGACGCTGGAGCCCTGCGCCATGTGCGCCGGGGCGATCAGCCACGCCCGCATCGGCCGGTTGGTGTTCGGTGCCGAGGATCCCAAGGGTGGGGCGGTGGTCCACGGCCCCAGGTTCTTCGCCCAGCCCACGTGCCACTGGCGGCCCGAGGTCACGGGCGGGGTGATGGCCCAGGAGAGCGCGGATCTGCTGCGGGGGTTCTTCCGCGAGCGGCGGAAGAAGTAGAGCACGGTCCCAAACCCTAACCGCCCGTCATCCTCGGACTTGTTCCGAGGACCCCTGCTTCAGCCAAGAAGAAAGGTGGACTAGGAATGCGGGGAGGTTGGCGGGATCCTTGGAACGACAGCGCAACGGGTCGAGGGGTCCTCGGAACAAGTCCGAGGATGACGGGCGTGATGTCAGTTCACCATCGCCG